>DASWOS010000357.1:0-4698 GCA_036398645.1 Dokdonella sp.
GGATCTCGACGATCCAGCCGAGCGCGGCCGCGCCGGCGTCGGCCGCGTCGAAGCGGAGCTCGCCGGGCGCGGTCGCGTCCCAGACGTGCATGCGTCGGTACGCGCTCGCGCGCGCCTGCTCGATCGCGCTCCAGACGCCGAGCTCCGCGAACAAGTCGTGCGCATCGCGCGCGAGCGCGACGACGCGCAGGTCCACGTCGTCGTCGCGCCGCCACGGCCGCGGCTCGCGCGCCTCGACGAGCGCGACGTCGAAGCCGTCGCGCGCGAGTGCGAGCGCGAGCGCGGAGCCGACCGCGCCGGCGCCGACGACGACCACGTCGAGGCCGCGGCTCATCGCGGCAGCGCCGATGCCGGCACGTCGCCGCGATAGCCCATGCCGCGCAGCGCGAAGCGCCGCTTCAGCGACTCGAGGCGGTCGAGCGCATGCATGCCAAGCGAGCGCAATACGCGCAACGGCAGCACGTCGGCGCCCATCAGCCGCACGAGGTCGTCGCTGAACGCGGTCGTCGCGTCGCGGTCCGCGCGCCGGCGCTCGGCGTAGCGCGCGAGCAGGTCCGCGCCGCAGGGATCGGCCCGCGCCGCGGCGGCTTCGCGCAGCAGCTCGGCGAGCGTCAGCGCGTCGCGCAGACCGAGGTTGAAGCCTTGCGCGCCGATCGGATGCACGGTCTGCGCGGCGTTGCCGACCAGCACCGCGCGCGGTGCGGTCGTGCGTGCGGCGAGCGTGCGCGCGAGCGGGTACGGCCGGCGCCGGCCCGGTCGCGAGAAGCGGCCGGCGCGCCAGCCGAAGCGCTCGTGCACGAGCGCGAGAAACGCGTCGTCGTCGAGCGCGGCGACCTCGGCGGCCTGCTCGCGCGGTACGGTCAGCACGAGCCCGGCGCGCGCGCCGCCGAGCGGCAGCAGCGCGACCGGACCGGATTCGGTGAAGCGCTCGTACGCGGTGCCGTCGAGCGGGCGCTCGGTCGTCAACGTCGTCACGAACGCGGACTGCAGATAGTCCTCGCGCCGCACCTTGATGCCGAGCGCGCCGCGCACGAACGAATCGCTGCCGTCGGCGCCGACGAGCAGCCGCGTGCGGAGCTCCACGTGCTCGTCGCCGACGCGGAGCCCGACCGCGATCGCGCCGGCGTCCGGCGCGACGCCGACCGCCTGCGCCGGCGCGAAGCGCTCGAGCGCGGTGCACGCGTCGAGCCGCGCCAGCAGCGCGTTGCCGAGCTCGCGCGCCGGCAGCACCGCGCCGAACGCGTCGAAGCCGAGCGCCGCCGCATCGAGGCGCACGGCGCCGAAGTCGCCGCGGCGGCTCGTGTGGATGCGCCGGATCGGCACCGCCGGCGTGCGCGCGTCGAGCACGCCGAGCGTGCCGAGCGCGTTCACGCTGGCTTGCGCGAGCGCTAGGTTGCGCTCGTCGTAGCTCGGCTGCAGGTCCGCGCGCGGCGGCGCGGCTTCGGCCAGCGCGACGCGCAGGCCGCTCGCATCCAGCGCGATCGCGAGGCTCGCGCCGACCAGGCCGCCGCCGACGATCAGGACGTCGAAACCGTCGTTCATCCGGCGATGATACCGCCGGCCCGGCGCGCTTCGGCTAAAATGGCGCCTCGCCCGGACGGAACGCCGACCATGACCGCAACGCCTGTTCTTTCGACGCCGTGGCGCGTCGGCATCCTCGCGATCCTCGCGATCGTCATGCTCGCGACGCGCAGCCATCTGCTCGGCGATCATTTCCTTCCGCTGCCCGACGCGTCGTGGGCCGTGTTCTTCGTCGCCGGGTTCTATTCGTCGGCGCGCGCGCCCGGCGACGCGCGCGGCACCGGTGCGTGGATGTTCCTCGCGCTGCTCGCGCTCGCGGTGCTGATCGACTACGCCGTGATCACCGCGCAAGGCATCGGCTTCTGGCAGCACTACTGCGTGTCGCCGGCCTACTGGTTCCTGCTGCCGAGCTACGCGGCACTCTGGCTCGGCGGCGCCTGGACGCGCGCGCGCTATGCGCAGGCCGGCCTGCGCGAGCTCGGCTGCGCGCTCGCGGCCGCGGCCGTCGCCGCGAGCGTCTGCTTCCTGATCTCGAACGGCAGCTTCTACTGGCTCAGCGCGAGCGTGCCGGTGCGCAGCTTCGCCGGCTGGATCGAGAATCTCGGCGACTGGTACGTGCCGTTCGTGCGCGCGACGCTGATCTACGTCGCCGTCGCCGCGGCGCTGCACGCGCTCGCGATCCAGGCGCTGCGCTGGATGCCCGGGCGCGCCGGCCACGGCGTCGAGCGCTGAGCGCCGCGACGCCCCTGCCGGCGTCGCGAGCCGCACGATGGGCCATCGCCTCTCGAAGATCTACACGCGGACCGGCGACGACGGCACCACCGGCCTCGGTGACGGCGCGCGCGTCACGAAGGATTCCGCGCGCGTCGCCGCGTACGGCACCGTCGACGAGCTGAACAGCGCGATCGGTATCGTGCTCGCTACGGAGCTGCCGCCGGCCGTGCGCGAGACGCTCGAGCAGATCCAGCACGAGCTGTTCGATCTCGGCGGTGAGCTGTGCATTCCGGGCAGCGCGCTGATCCAGGCGGGTGACGTCGCACGGCTCGAACGGACGCTCGACGCGTTCAACGCGGACCTGCCGCCGTTGAAGGATTTCATCCTGCCCGGCGGCGGCGCCGCCGCGGCGCAATGCCATCTCGCGCGGACGATCTGCCGGCGCGCCGAGCGCGAGACCGTCGCGCTCGCACACGGCGAGGCCGTGCGCGCCGAGGCGATCGGCTACCTGAACCGGCTGTCGGACCTGCTGTTCGTGCTCGCCCGCGTGCTCGCGCGCGCGGCCGGCCACGGCGAGGTGCTCTGGCGGCACGAGCGGCGGCGGCGCGACTGAGATGCCGGTCGCGATCTACACGCATCCGAGCTGCCTCGACCACGACGCCGGCCCCGGCCATCCGGAGTCGCCGGCGCGGCTCGAAGCCGTGCTCGAGGCGCTGTCGGCCGAGGCGTTCGCCGCGCTGCCGCGCCGCGAGGCGCCGCCCGCGACGCGCGCGCAGCTCGCCCGCGTGCATCGGCGCGACTTCGTCGAGGACGTGCTGGAGCTCGCGCCGCACGAGGGCTGGCGCCGGCTCGATCCGGACACGCTGATGGGGCCGGCCTCGGCCGAGGCCGCGCTGCGCGCGGCCGGCGCGGTCTGCCGCGCGGTCGACGACGTCGTCGCCGGCGACGTGCCGCGCGCGTTCTGCGCGGTGCGCCCGCCCGGGCACCACGCGACCTCGCACGCCGCGATGGGCTTCTGCCTGTTCAACAACGTCGCCGCGGGCGCGATGCAGGCGATCGACGTGCACGGCCTCGCACGCGTCGCGATCGTCGACTTCGACGTGCATCACGGCAACGGCACGCAGGAGATCTTCTGGAGCGAGCCGCGCGTGCTGTACGCGTCGTCGCACCAGTCGCCGCTGTACCCCGGCAGCGGCGCGCGCGAGGAAACCGGCGTCGGCAACGTCGTCAATGCGCCGCTGCGGCCCGGCGCCGGCTCGGCCGAATTCCGCGCCGCGTACGAGACGATCGTGCTGCCCGCGCTCGACGCGTTCGCGCCGGAGCTCGTGATCGTCTCGGCCGGATTCGACGCGCACCGGCTCGATCCGCTCGCGAACCTCGAGCTTGCCGCCGACGACTACGCCTGGATCACGCGCCGGCTCGTCGCGCTGGCCGAGCGCCACGCGCACGGCCGCGTCGTCTCGAGCCTCGAAGGCGGCTACAGCCTGACCGCGCTGCGCGAGTCGGTCGCCGCGCACGTCGCCGCGCTGCTCGACTGAAGCGACCGCCGCGCCGCGCATGTCCGCGTCGGCCGGCCGCCGATCGCGGCGCGCACGCGACGCCGCGCACACGGGTTTGCCGCGCGCGGGCGCTTCCGGCAAGCTAGCGTCCCTCTTCGACCAAGAAGCCGTTGTCCGTGCCGTTCATTCCCGCCTTCGCACGCCGGCGACGCTGCCTGGCTTTGTCCGTATTCCTCGCGCTGCCGGCCGTGGCCGACGCGGCCGACGACGCCTCGACCGCACCGGCGGCCGACGACGCGCCGGCCTGTCCGGTCGGCGTGTTCAAGTGCCCGAAGAAGCCGCCCAGCTGGGAGCTCTGCAAGAAGAACGACCTGCTCGACTTCTACGTGCCGGGCCTGCCGACCGACGGCGACCGCAGCCTCGTGCCGAAGGACGCGAGCGCGCTGAAGGTCTCGAGCCCGGACAAGACGCACTACGTGCTCGAGGACCACGCCGAGATCAAGCAGCTCGACCTGCTGCTGCGCGCGGACCGCATCACCTACGACACCGAGACGACCGACTACTCCGCGAACGGGAACGTGCGCTACCAGGACCGCGGCCTGCTCGTGTCGGCCGACCACGGCGAAGGCAATGCGGACCTCGACCAGTGCACGCTCGACGGCGTGCGCTATCAGCTGCTCAGCGGGCGCGGCAACGGCGTCGCCCAGGTCGCGGTCATCGACGACGTCGGCCACGCGCACCTGACCGACGCGCGCTACTCGACCTGCGACGTCGACGAGCAGCAGTGGGCGTTCACCGCGCGGCAGATGGATCTCGACCAGGACGAGGGCGTCGGCCGCGCACGCAACGTGACGTTCCGCTTGTTCAACGTGCCGTTCTTCTGGCTGCCGTACGCGCGCTTCGCGCTCGACGACCGCCGCGAGAGCGGCTTCCTGTTCCCGACGATCGGCTACAGCAACCGGCG
>DASWOS010000358.1:0-2062 GCA_036398645.1 Dokdonella sp.
GTGCCGGTGAGGATCACATCGCCGGGGAAGAACGTGTGCGTGCGGGCCAGGTCGGCGAGCAGATACGCGATGCTCCAGATGAGTTCGTCCAGCGGCGCTTCCTGCGCCAGCTTGCCGTTCACGCGCGTGCGCAGCACCTTGCCTTCGGGACGCCAGCCGCGCACGAGGCCGGGACCCAGCGGGCCGAGCGTGTCGGCGCCTTTCACGCGCACCATCGAGCCGCGATCGGTCTCGCGGAAATCGTGCAGGCCGAAGTCGTTGGCGATCGTGTAGCCCGCGATATAGCTCTCGGCGTCGGCCATGCGGATGTTGCGGCAGGTACGCCCGACCACGATGCCCACCTCGCCCTCGTAGTTGAGGTACTTGCATCCTTGTGGCCGCACGACCTGGCCCTTGTGGCTGTTGAGCGCCGAGGTCGGCTTCTGGAAGTACGACGGCGTGTCCGGGCTCGTCGTCTTCAGCTCGCGCACACGGTCCATGAAGTTCAGGTGCGCGCAGATGATCTTCGTCGGCGTGCACGGCGGCAGGTGCACTGCCGCGTCGGCGCGGACCGTGCGTCCGTCCGGCGCGCGCAGCAGCTCGCCGTCGCGCTCGACTTCCGTCGTCACGCCGTCGAGCAGGATCCGGCGCGTTTCGATGAGGCTCACGAACGTTCTCCTTCGGATGTTCTCGGGCCGCGCGCGCCCGGCGGCGGCGCCGCGGGATAGCCGCGACCGGCGTAGTCGAAGCCGCCGAGTTCGAAGCGGTCGCCGTCGGCCGGCTGCGGCGTGGCGTAGTACGCGCGGATCTCGCGGATCAGGCCGCTCGTCGGATCGAGCTCGTACCACTCGATGCCGCGCAGCAGCTTTTCCTGCTTCGTCTTGAAGTGGCTCCATTCCATGACCGCCTGCCATGCCTCCGGCGCGATCAGCAGGCGGTCGACGGTCCAATACGAGCCGAACTGCTCGACCGCGCTGCGCCAGCGCTCGGCGATCGTGCGCGCTCCGCGGAACGGACCGCCGTACATGCCCGGCGGGAAGTAGTGCACCGCATCCGCCGTGAAGCAGGCGGTCTGGCCGTCGACGTCGGCGGCGTTGCACGCATCGAAATAGCGGCGGATCAGTGCGTCGATCCGCGCCGCGCGCGCGGCGGACTCGCCGTGGCTCGTTCCGGTCATGCTGCGTTTCCTCTCACGGCCGGCTCCAGCGGCGCTCGATGGCGGGCGATGCTATCCTCGCCGCCCTCGACATTCAATACTCTGGTTTCATGTCCAATATGCTGGAAAAATTGCGGCATAGCAGCAGCGGATCGGTGTCCGATGCCCAAGCCTGCCGGACGATGGGATTCGCGTTAAAGTCGCGCCTCCCCTCGTGCCCGCGTCGACGAATCCAATGCCCGACACGAAAGTCCAGCCCATAGAACGCCCGCGGCTCGTGACGTCGGCCGCCGGCGCCCGCGCGCTGGTGCCGGCGCTCGATCGTGCGATGCAGATCCTCGCGCTGCTCGAGGCGTCGCCGCGGCGCTCCTACACGGTCGCCGAGATCACGCGCGTGCTCGGCATCCCGAAGTCCAGCGCGTTCAACATCTGCAACGCGCTCTGCGAGGGGCAGCTGCTGCGCCGCGCGCGCGACGGCTTCCAACTCGGCCGCGCACTCGTGCAGCTCGGCTCGGCCTACGTGTCGAGCGTCAACGTCGTCGGCGAGTTCTACGACGCGTGCCGCTCCGCTCCGCCGGAGCTCGGCGCGGTGATCCAGCTCGCGGTGATCGACGAGCAGTTCGACACGGTCTATCTCGCGCTGCAGGACTGCAACAGCGGCCTGCGCCTCGGCCTCGGCGGCGGCATCGGGCGCCGCGTGCCGGCCAACTGCACCGCGTGCGGCAAGGCGCTGCTCGCGATGTTGCCGGCGGCCGAGCTCGAGCGCCGACTCGCTTCGATCGGCCAATTGCCGAAGATGACGCCGCGCTCGATCGTGTCGAAGGCGCGCCTGCTGCAGGAGATCGCCGAGATCCGCAGCAGCGGCTTCGCCTACGACAACGAGGAAACCATCGCGGGCCTCAGCTGCGTCGCCGTGGCGATGCCGAC
>DASWOS010000359.1:0-4396 GCA_036398645.1 Dokdonella sp.
GAGACGAGGCCGAGCCGCGTCAGCAGCGAGACGAGGCTCCCGGACGCCGGATCCTCCTCGCGCAGGCGGCGCCCGCGCACGAGGTCGGTCTCCTTCAGGCGGCCGCGTGCGACCAGGAATTGGCAGATGCGATCGTCGAGGCTCGCTCCGGCCGCGAACGGCGGAGCGGCATGCGACAGGGCTGCGACGGCGGCCATGAATCCCCGGCTATGCGTTGAAAATCACTGGAAACGTGCGGATTGTCCCATACCGGCGCTCATTCCGAGGGGGTGTGGGCGGTGCTCTGACCGTCCGGACGGGCCGCAGGTTCCCCGCGCGTGCGCACCAGCAGCTCGATGAAGTCGCGATTCAGCCCGATCCACAGCGCGACCGGCACGACCGCCGGTAGGATCAGATAGCCGAACTGGTACGCGACCCCGATCGCGCTCGGCGCGAGGCCGGCCTGCGCGATCGCGCTCGCGCCTTCGGCGCCGGAATCGAACGCGACGGTCTTCAGGGCTTCGGCGACGATGCCGAACGCCTGCGCGAGCCAGATCGCGCAGAACGCGACGAGCAGCTCGACCGCGCGCCGGCGCGCCGACATCGGCGTCGCCATCGCGAGGCCGCCGAACAGCGGCAGCGAGTACGCATAGACCATCGGATTGATCGTCGGCTCGAGCACGCCGACTCCGCCGGGCCCGGCCGGACCGGCCGGCACCTGCACGACGACCGCGGTGGTCAGCCGCACGAGATAGCCCGCATGGGCGACGACGCGGCCGGCCGCATCGAGCACGTCGCCGCCCTGCGCGACGTCCGTGAACAGGCTGCCCCAGAATCCGAGCAGCACCTGCTTCGCCGCGAGCACGGCCGGCTGCACCCACAGCGGCGCGAGCCAGAACCACACGACGAAGCTGAGCGGCAGCCACAGCACGGCCTTCAGCGCGAACTCGCGGAGCGGCGACAGCGCCACGTCAGCCGACCCAGGCGCGCGCGTTGCGGAACAGGCGCATCCACGGCGAGTCCTCGCCCCAATCGCGCGGCCGCCAGCTCATCTGCACGCTGCGGAACACGCGCTCCGGGTGCGGCATCAGGATCGTCACGCGGCCGTCGGCCGCGGTGAAGCCGGTCAGCCCGCCCGGCGATCCGTTCGAGTTCAGCGGAAAGCGCTCGGTCGGCCGGCCGCCGTTGTCGACGAAGCGCAGGCACGCGCCGGCGCCGGCCGCCGCGCCGGCGGCGAGCTCGGCGCGGCCCTCGCCGTGCGCGACGACGACCGGAATGCGCGAGCCGGCCATGCCGCGGAACAGGATCGACGGCGATTCGAGCACCTCGACCGTGACCAGGCGCGCCTCGTACTGCTCGCTCGCGTTGCGCGCGAAGCGCGGCCAGCGCTCCGCGCCCGGGATGATCGGCTTCAGGTTCGCGAGCATCTGGCAGCCGTTGCAGACGCCCAGCGCGAACGCCGCCGGGTCGGCGAAGAACGCGGCGAACTCCTCGCGCAGACGCGCATGGTAGAGGATCGACGCGGCCCAACCGCGGCCGGCGCCGAGCACGTCGCCGTAGCTGAAGCCGCCGCAGGCGACGACGCCGCGAAAGTCCACGAGGCGGCGCCGGCCCGACTGCAGATCGGTCATGTGCACGTCGACCGCGTCGAAGCCGGCGCGCGTGAACGCCGCCGCCATCTCGACCTGGCCGTTGACGCCCTGATCGCGCAGGATCGCCACGCGCGGGCGCGCGCCGCGCGCGACGAACGGCGCGGCGACGTCGTCGGCCGGATCGAACGTCAGCGCCGGCGACAGCCCGGGATCGTCACCGTCGCAGCGCCACGCGTTCTCGTCGTCGGCCGTCGCCGGATTGTCGCGGCGGCGCTGCATCGCGTGGCTCGTCTCCGACCACGCGCGCATCAGGTCCGACCAGCTCCACTTCGCCAGCGTGTCGTGCTCGAGCACGAGCTTGACGCGCCGCTGCGCGCACGGCTTGCCGACCCGATGCGCGAACTCGGCCAGGTCGTGCGCCGTGAGCAGCGCGAGGAACGCGTCGCGGTCGCGCTCGCGGACCTGCACGATCGCGCCGAGCTCCTCGCTGAACAGCGCCGCGAGCGTGTTGTCGGCCCAGCCGGCGAGCTGCAGGTCGAGTCCGCACCGTCCGGCGAACGCCATCTCGAGCAGCGCGGTGATCGCGCCGCCGTCGCTGCGGTCATGGTACGCGAGCAGCAGTCCGGCCGCGCTCGCGGCCTGCACGGCCGCGAAGAACCGCGCGAAGCGGCCGGCGTCGTCGAGATCCGGCGGCGCGCCGCCGCCGCGCGCGAACGCCTGCAGCAACGCCGAGCCGCCGAGCCGGTTCGCGCCGGCGCCGAGGTCGAGCAGCCAGAGCTCGGTGTCGCCCTGGTCGAGCACGAGCTGCGGCGTCGTCGCGCGGCGCACGTCGCCGACGCGCGCGAACGCGCTGACGATCAGCGACACCGGCGACACCGTGCGCTGCTCGTCCGCGCCGTCGCGCCAGCGCACCTGCATCGACAGCGAATCCTTGCCGACCGGGATCGACACGCCGAGCGCGGGGCACAGCTCCATGCCGACCGCGCGCACCGCGTCGTACAGCGCGGCGTCCTCGCCGGGCTCGCCGACCGCGGCCATCCAGTTCGCCGACAGGCGCACTTCGTCGAGCCGCACCGGCGCCGCGGCAAGATTCGTCAGCGCCTCGCCGACGGCCATGCGCGCGCTCGCCGCCGCGTCGAGCAGCGCGAGCGGCGTGCGCTCGCCCATCGCCATCGCCTCACCGGCATAGCCGCTGAAGTCCGTCAGCGTGACCGCGCAGTCGGCGACCGGCACCTGCCACGGACCGACCATCGGATCGCGCGAGCACAGACCGCCGACGCTGCGATCGCCGATCGTGACGAGGAATGCCTTGCTGCCGACCGCCGGCAGGCGCAGCACGCGCTCGATCGCCTCGTCGAGGCCGATGCCGTCGAGATCCGGCACGACGTCGATGCGCGCCGCGCGATGCCGCGCGTCGCGCTGCATGCGCGGCGGCTTGCCGAACAGGACGTCGAGCGGCAAGTCGACGACGGCCTCGGCCTTCGGCGCGACCGGCGCGGTGTCGGCCGCGGAGCGTTCCGGCGACGCGCTCTCGCTGGGCGGCCGGTCCGCGCGCGGTGGCGCCTGCGTGTCGAGCACGACGAGCCGGCGCTCCGCGGTCGCGTGGCCGACGACCGCGAACGGGCAGCGCTCGCGCGCGCAGATCGCGGCGAATTCGTCGAGATCGGCCGCGCGCACGCCGAGCACGTAGCGCTCCTGCGCCTCGTTGCACCAGATCTGCATCGGCGAGAGCTGCGGATCGTCGCTCGGGATCGCGCGCAGCTCGAGCCTGCCGCCGACGCCGGAATCGTTCAGCAGCTCCGGGATCGCGTTCGACAGGCCGCCCGCGCCCACGTCGTGGATCGACACGAGCGGATTCGCCGCGCCGCGCGCCCAGCATGCGTCGATGACTTCCTGGCAGCGCCGCTGCATTTCCGCGTTGTCGCGCTGCACCGAGGCGAAATCGAGCTGCTCGCTGCTCGCGCCGGCGTCCATCGACGAGGCCGCGCCGCCGCCAAGGCCGATCAGCATCGCCGGACCGCCGAGCACGACGACCGCGTCGCCGGCGCCGAGCGTGCGCTTGTCGACGTCGTGCGCGCGCAGGTTCGCGAGGCCGCCGGCGATCATGATCGGCTTGTCGTAGCCGCGGCGCGGCGTCGACGCGCCGTCTTCGAACTCGAACGTGCGGAAATAGCCGCCGAGGCACGGCCGGCCGAACTCGTTGTTGAACGCAGCCGCACCGAGCGGCGCATCGCGCATGATCTCGAACGCGCTCGCGAAGCGCGGCGGCAGCGGACGCGCGGCCTCCCACGGCCGCGGCAGCTCCGGAATGCGCAGATGCGAGACCGTGTAGCCGACCAAGCCGGCTTTCGGCTTGCCGCCGCGCCCGGTCGCGCCTTCGTCGCGAATCTCGCCGCCGGCGCCGGTCGCGGCGCCCGGGAACGGCGAGATCGCGGTCGGATGGTTGTGCGTCTCGACCTTGATCGCGTACGGCACGTCCTCGCGCTGCGCGCGGAACACGCCGCTGCGCGCGTCGGCGAAGAAGCGCTCGGCCGGCTGGCCGGCGACGACCGCCGCATTGTCGTGGTACGCGGACAGCGTGTGCGCCGGCGCGGCTTCGTGCGTGTGCTTGATCATCGCGAACAGCGAGCGCGGCTGCGGCACGCCGTCGAGCGTGAATTCGGCGTTGAACACCTTGTGCCGGCAGTGCTCGGAATTCGCCTGCGCGAACATCATCAGCTCCGCGTCGCTCGGATCGCGGCCGAGCTCGGCGTAGCACGCGGCGAGATACGCGATCTCGTCGTCGGCGAGCGCGAGGCCGAGCCGGACGTTCGCGGCACGCAGCG
>DASWOS010000360.1:0-3011 GCA_036398645.1 Dokdonella sp.
GCGAGCCGAGTGACGCGCTCGGACGCCTGCCGCCGGCGCAGCAGCACCTCGACGCGCGCGGCCATCTCGTCCGGCGCGAACGGCTTGGTCAGGTAGTCGTCGCCGCCGGCGCGCAGGCCGCGCACGCGCTCGTCGACGTCGGAAAGCGCGCTGATCATCAGCACCGGCGTCTGCACGCCGGCCTTGCGCAGCGCGGTGACCAGCGCGAGGCCGTCGAGCTCCGGCAGCATGCGGTCCAGCGTGATCGCGTCGTAGTCGCCGGCGATCGCGCGCGACAGGCCCTCGCGGCCGTTGTCGATCCAGTCGACCACGTTGCCGCGGCTGGTCAGCTCGGCGACGATCTCGCGCGCGGTCACGGCGTCGTCTTCGATGGTCAGGACTCTCGGCATGGCCACACTCGTGCGATGGCGCGACGCGGACGCTGCGCGCGGCCGCAATGTAGCGGCGCGGCCGCCGGCGGAAAACACCCGATGGCGCCCGGACGGTTTGCAGAACGGCCGGAATCCCTTATGATTCCGCGTTTTCCGTCTTCAAGACGACTCCGCGAGGCGTTTCCATGAAAGTATTGTCATCTCTGAAGTCCGCCAAGAAGCGCCATCGCGACTGCAAGGTCGTGCGCCGGCGCGGCAAGGTGTTCGTGATCTGCAAGAGCAACCCGCGCTTCAAGGCACGTCAGCGCTGATTCGCCGCGGCCGCGGCCGCAGCCGATCCGCGCCGAAACGGGGCCGCTCGCGCGGCCCTTTTTCGTGCGCGCGATCCGGATTCGCAGCGCCCGTCGTGGCAGCGGCCGCAGGCTTCTGCTACAACGCGTGCGCAGTCCGTTTCGTCCCGCGCAGAGGGTTCGTCATGAAGTCGGAACCGGTGCTCGCCGTCGCGCTGCTCGTCGCGGTCGCCGCCGCGCTGCCCGCGGCGCACGCCGAGAGCCTGCGCGTGCACGCGCGCCGTGCCCACGCGGCCGACGACGACGCCGCCGGCACGCCGGCGCGCGGCATGCGCATGGCCGAGGTCGAGCGCCGCTTCGGCGCGCCGCTCGAAAAGCTGCCGGCCGCGGGCGGCGACGCGCCGCGCCATCCGCCGATCCATCGCTGGCGCTACGCCGGCTACACGGTCTACTTCGAACGCGACCGCGTGATCCACAGCGTGTCCGACGCCCGCCCGACGTCCTGAGCCGATCCCGATGAACTTTCGTCTGCCGGCGGAATGGGAGCCGCAGGCGGCGGTCGCGATCGCGTGGCCGCACGCCGGTACCGACTGGGCCGCGCGGCTCGCGCGCATCGAGGCCGCCTACGTCGCGCTCGCCGCGGCGATCGCGCGTTTCGAGCCGGTGCTGATCTGCGCCGCCGACGCGAGCGTGCGCGAGCGCGCGGCCGCGCAGCTCGCCGCGGCCGGCGTCGGTGCCGGCCGCGTCCGCTTCGTCGAAGCCGCCTACGACGACACCTGGCTGCGCGACTCCGGGCCGCTGACGCTGACCGACGGTGAGCGCTTCCGCCTGCTCGACTTCCGCTTCACCGGCTGGGGCGGCAAGTACGAAGCGAGCCGCGACGACCGCCTCGTCGACGCGCTGGTCGCGCGCGGCGTGTTCCGCGCCGCCGAGCACCGGCGCATCGACTGGGCGCTCGAAGGCGGCGCGATCGAGAGCGACGGCGCCGGCACGCTGCTGTCGACTTGGCGCTGCCTGCACGAACGGCATCCGGACCTGCCGCGCGCGGCGATCGAGGCGCGCCTGCGCGACGCGTTCGGCGTGACGCGCGTGCTCTGGCTCGAGCACGGCTACCTCGAAGGCGACGACACCGACGCGCACGTCGACACGCTGGCGCGCTTCGCGCCGGGCGACGCGATCGTGTTCCAGACCTGCACCGACCCGGACGATCCGCACCACGACGAGCTCGCGCGCATGCGCGCCGAGATCGCGGAGCTGCGCACGGCCGGCGGCGCGCGCTACCGCCTGCATCCGCTGCCGTGGGCGCGTGCGATCTTCGACGACGACGGCCGCCGTCTCGCTGCGTCCTACGCGAATTATCTGGTCGTCGACGGCGCGGTGCTGGTACCGGCCTACGGCGATCCGGCCGACGCGGACGCCGCGCGCGCGATCGCGGCGGCGCATCCGGGCCGCGAGATCGTGCCGATCGACGCGCGGCCGCTGATCTGGCAGAACGGCAGCGTGCACTGCCTGACGATGCAGCTGCCGGCCGGCGTGCTCGCACCGGCCTGAGCGGCCGGCGCGAGCGTAGCGTGTTACGCGCTACCATAGCCGACCGACCCCGCACGACGACGACATGACCCGCACGCTGAAGGTCGCGCTGCTGCAGGAATCCGACCGCGGCAGCCGCGACGCGAACCTCGACGCGATCGAAGCCGGCCTGCACGAAGCCGCGGCCGCCGGCGCCGGCCTCGTGCTGCTGCAGGAGCTGCACAACGGCCCGTACTTCTGCCAGCACGAGAGCGTCGCCGAGTTCGACCGCGCCGAGACGATCCCGGGACCGAGCAGCGAGCGCATCGGCACGCTCGCCGAAGCGCTCGGCCTCGTCGTCGTCGCCTCGCTGTTCGAGCGCCGCGCCGCCGGCCTCTACCACAACACCGCGGTCGTGTTCGACCGCTCGCGCGCGATCGCCGGCAAGTATCGCAAGATGCACATCCCGGACGATCCGGCGTTCTACGAGAAATTCTATTTCACGCCGGGCGACCTCGGCTTCGAGCCGATCGCGACCTCCGTCGGCCGGCTCGGCCTGCTGGTGTGCTGGGACCAATGGTATCCGGAAGGGGCGCGGCTGATGGCGCTCGCGGGCGCGGACCTGCTGCTCTACCCGACCGCGATCGGCTGGGATCCGGCCGATGCGGACGACGAGAAGGCGCGCCAGCGCGATGCCTGGATCCTCGTGCAGCGCGGACATGCGGTCGCCAACGGACTGCCGCTGCTCGCCTGCAACCGCACCGGCTTCGAGGCGGCGCCCGGCGGCGGCCGCGGCATCCAGTTCTGGGGCTCGAGCTTCGTCGCCGGCCCGCAGGGCGAG
>DASWOS010000361.1:0-7031 GCA_036398645.1 Dokdonella sp.
CGGCACGCTGACGATACCGGGGCTGAGCGTGCGCTGGTGGAACACCGAGGCCGACCGCGCCGAAGTCGCCGAGCTGCCGCCGCACACGATCCGCGTGCTGCCGGCGCCCGGCACCGCGCAGGGCACGGCGCCGCCCGCCGACGCGACGCCGGCCGCAGCGCCGGCGCCGCCCGCCGCGTCGGCGCGCGAGGTCGCCGCGCCTTCGACGCGTTCCGTGCCGTCGCTGCGGCTCTGGCGCGCGCTCGCCGCGATCGGCTTCGCGCTCTGGCTGATCACGCTGGCGGCCTGGTGGCGCTCGCGCCGCGCGACGCCGCCGGTTGCGGCGGCGCCGCCGCCGGCGCCGCGCGGCGACGCGTCGGGCCAGCGCGCCGCGTTCCTGCGGGCCTGCTCGCTCGGCGAGTTCGCCGCGGCCGAGCGCGCGCTGGTGGCATGGGCGCGCAGCGAGCGCGCGGACGTGCGCAACCTCGGCGAGCTCGCGGCGCGCCTCGCCGCCGATGCGCAGCGCGATGCGCTCGCCGAGCTGCAGCGCGTGCGCTACGCCGGCGCGAGCGCGCACGGCCTCGGCGCACGCCTGCAGCAGGCGTTCAAGGGCGGCCTCGCCTGGCGCGAGAGCGCACCGGCGCGCGCGCAGGTTTCCGCGCTGCCGGCGCTGTATCCCGACCACGAACGCTGATCCGCGCACGCTCGGCAACGGATTCCGCTGGCGCGCTCGACGGCGTCGCCGCGGCCGCCGGTCGGCGCGGGCATGCGCGCGCGACGATGGCCGCGGCGGCTGGGCGCGGCCGCTCGTGTACCATCGCGGCCTGCTTCGACGGGGATCAGCCGATGTCCGAACCGGGAATCCGCGGCGCGGAGGCGAACGCGAGCCGGGTGCGATGAGCGCGCGGCTCGATCTGCACTGGCGCGTCCTGATCGGCTTCGCGTTCGGCATCGTCGCCGGCACCGTCGCGCACCTGGCCGGCAGCGACGGCGCCGTCGTCGGCGCGCTCGTCGACTACGTCGCGGCGCCGGCCGGCCAGCTGTTCCTGCGTCTGCTGTTCATGCTCGTGCTGCCGCTGATGTTCAGCGCGCTCGTGCTCGGCGTCGCCGAGATCGGCGACATCGCGGCGCTCGGCCGCATCGGCTGGCGCACGCTGCTCTACACCGCGGTGCTCACCTCGGTCGCGATCGTCGTCGGCCTCGCGGTCGTGCACCTGCTGCAGCCGGGGCGCGGCATGGATCCGGAGCTGCTGCGGCAGGCGCTCGCGAGCGGCGGCCGCGCGAAGTCGATCGTGGAATCGAAGCCGTCGCTGTCGGTCGTCGAGATGCTGCTCGGCATCGTGCCGAACAACGTCGTCAGGGCCGCGGCCGACGGCGAGCTGCTCGCGGTCATGTTCTTCGCGCTGATGCTCGGCGTCGCGCTGGTGCTGCGGCCGACGCCGGCGACGCAGCGCTTCAAGGAGGTCGTGCAGGGCCTCAACGAGCTCGTGATGACGCTGATCGGGCTGATCGTGCGGCTGACGCCGTACGCGGTCGCCTGCCTGATGTTCGCGCTGACCGCGCGCTTCGGCTGGGATCTGCTCGCACGGCTCGGCCGCTACGCGTTCGCGGTGCTGCTCGCGATCGCGATCCACATGTTCGTCGTGCTGCCGCTGTGGGTGCGCTGGATGGGAGGCATGCGCCCCGCGCGCTTCTTCCGCGAGGCGCAGGAGGCGATCCTGACCGCGTTCTCGACCGCGTCGAGCACCGGCACGCTGCCGACGACGCTGAAGGTCGCCGAGCAGAATCTCGGCGTGCCGCCGCAGGTCGCGCGCTTCGTGCTGACGATCGGCGCGAGCGCGAACCACCACGGCACGGCGCTGTTCGAGGGGCTGACGACGCTGTTCCTCGCGCAGTGCTTCGGCGTCGAGCTCGGCCTCGCGACGCAGGCGATGGTGCTCGGCCTGTGCATCCTCGGCTCGATCGGCACCGCCGGCGTGCCGGCCGGCTCGCTGCCGGTCATCGCGCTGATCCTCGGCTACCTGCACGTCCCGCCCGAGGCGATCGCGCTGATCCTCGGCGTCGACCGCTTCCTCGACATGTGCCGGACCGCGCTCAACGTGACCGGTGACCTCGCGACCGCGGTCGTCGTCGCGAAGGCCGAGGGCGCCGGCCCGGGCCCAGCCGGCACGGCGCCCGCGATGCCGCGACGCTGACCCTCGCCGGAGCGCGTCGCGTCCGCGTCGGCACTGCGGCAGAATGGACTTTTCCCCGATGGCGTGACGCAGGTGCAGCGCGCGGCGGACGCGAGCCAGACCCGATGCGACGCGGAGCCGCACGACGCGACCGAGGCGATCGCGGCGCCGTCGCGCGTGGCCGGCGCCGCCGACGGCACCGAGCTCGGTCCGGGCGACCTGCTCGGAGCGTGGCGCCTGCGCGAGCCGCTCGGCCACGGCGGCATGGGTGCGGTCTATCTCGCCGAGCGCGCCGACGGCCATTTCGAGCAGGTCGCCGCGATCAAGCTGATCCGCGGCGCGCCGGACGAGCGCACGTTCGTGCAGTTCGCGCGCGAGCGGCAGATCCTCGCGACGCTGCAGCATCCGAACATCGCGCGCCTGCTCGACGGCGGCGCGACGCCGCGCGGGCAGCCGTACTTCGTCATGGAATACGTCGAGGGACGGCCGATCGACGCGTACTGCGCCGAGCACGCGCTCGACCTCGGCGCGCGCCTGCGGCTGTTCCGGCAGGTCTGCCTCGCGGTCCAGTTCGCGCATCAGCGCCTGATCGTGCACTGCGACCTGAAGCCGTCGAACGTGCTCGTGCGCGAGGACGGCGCGCCGGTGCTGCTCGATTTCGGCATCGCGCACATGCTCGACCGTCCGCGCGCGCAGGCGCATGCCGGCGGCTATCTGACGCCGGACTACGCGAGCCCCGAGCAGCTGCGCGGCGCACCGGTCACGACCACGAGCGACGTCTACGCGCTCGGCCTGATCCTGTTCGAGCTGATCGCCGGACGCCGCGCGCGCGAAGGCGGCGACGGTGCGACCGCGCCGCTGCGCACCTCGCCGCCGCGGCCGAGCCGGCGCGCCGACGGCGTGCCGTGGCGCCGGCGTCTGCGCGGCGATCTCGACGCGATCGTGCTGCGCGCGAGCGCCGACGAGCCGCACGCGCGCTACGCGTCCGCCGAGGACCTCGCGCGCGACGTGCAGTGCTTCCTCGAGCACCGGCCGGTGCTCGCGCGCGCGCAGGCGCCGCCGTCGTACGCGCTCGCGAAGCTCGTGCGCCGGCGCTGGCCCGCGTTCGCGGCCGCGGCGCTGCTCGCGCTGACGGCCGCCGCGTTCACCTGGCGGCTGATCGCCGCGCGCGACCGCGCCCGCGCGGCCGAGCACGGCGCGCGCGTGCAGGCGGCCGCGGCCGAGCGCGTCAGCGAGTTCCTCGTCTCGGTGTTCAACGTCTCGAACCCGCAGTACAACCACGACCGCGAGATCAGCGCGCGTGCGGTCCTTGACGAGGGCGCCGCGCGGATCGAGAAGGAGCTCGACGGCCAGCCGCGGATCAAGGCGCGGCTGCTCGGCACGCTCGCGACCGCGTACCGCTACATCGGCGCGCCGGCGCGTTCGGCGGAGTTGTTCCGCGCCGCGATCGAGCTGTACCTCGATCCGCGCGTCGACGATCCGCTCGCGGCCGCCGCCGCGTCGAGCCAGCTCGCGATCGTCTATGCGAACGACGTGCCCGGTGCCGACGCGGTCGGCGCGGCGCGCCGGTCGCTGACCCTGCGCGAGCGCTACGCGCCGGACGATCCGCTCGCGCTCGGCGACGCGTACAACACGCTCGGCGTCGCGCTCGAAGCCGAGGACCAGTACGACGCGGCCGAACGCGCGCTGCGCAGAGGGCTCGAGCTGCGCCGCGCCGGCCGCGCCGACGACTCGACGATCGCGTCGTCGCTGCACAACCTCGGACTCGTCGTCGGCGCGCGCGGCGACCGCAAGGGCTCGCTGCCGTACTTCGTCGAAGCGATGCGGCTGCGCGCGCGTTCGCCGGGCGAGCGGTCGACCGCGTTCCAGGCGACGCTGCAGGTCTACGGCGTGAACCTGGTCGCCTCCGGCGATTACGCGAACGGCGTGCCGGCGCTCGAGCGCAATCTCGCGCTGTGTCGCGAACTCTACGGCGACGACAGCGTGCACACGGCCGACGCGCACAACGAGCTCGGCTCGGCCGTGCACGACCTGGGCCGCTACGGACAGGCGATCGCGCACTACAAGGAGGACCTGCGCATCGAGACCGCGACGGTCGGCGAGGCCGGCACGTTCCTGCCGCTGAACAACCTCGCGTCCGCCTACGAGGACATGGGCGACTACGCGCGCGCGCTGCCGCTGTTCGAGCGCTCGCTCGAGCTGCGCGAGAAGACGCTCGCCGCCGACGACGCGCACGTGCTGCGCGCGAAGCAGAACCTCGCGCGGGTGCTGCTCGACATGGGCCGCACGCAGCGCGCGAAGCCGCTGATCGACGAGGCGCTGGCCGGCTTCCGCGAGCGGCTCGGCACCGACAACGTGAACACCGTGAAGGCCGAGTTCGCGCTGGCGAGCTGGCAGGCGGCGACGGGCAGGAGCGCGGAGCTCGCCGACTCGGTGCAGACGCTGCGCGCGTCGAAGGTGCCGTTCACGCCGCTGATGACGGCGCGCCTGCACGCGCTCGAAGCGGATCTCGCCGCATCGCGGCACGATGCCGCCGCCGCGCTCGCGGCGGACGAAGCGGCCTGGCGCACGCTGCGCGACGCGTTCGGCGAGCAGCATCCGCAGGTCGCGGAGTTCGCGGTCCGCTACGCGAACGTGCTCGCGGACTTCGGACGGGCGCGCGCGGCGAGGGCGTTCGTCGCGCCGTACGTCGCGATCGTCGATGCCGCGTTCGCGCCGGAGGCGCCGGTGCGGCGAATCGTCGCGCGCTGGCGCTGAGCGGCCGGTCCGGGCCGCAGCGGCGAACGTAAAAAAACCCGATCCGCTCGCGCGGACCGGGTTCGCAATGCGCGTCCCTGCTCCTGTGGCTCCCGTTGGAGACGGTGGATCAGAAGCGATACTCGGCGCTGACCGACACGAGGTCCGGATCGACCTTCAGACGGTTCTTCTCGGCGCGGTAGTAGTCGTAGTTCAGGCCGACGCTGAAGTTGCTCGTGAAGTCGTAACCGAAGCCGGCGCCCGCGTACCATTTGTTGCTGTGGTCGTCGACGCGGACCGGCAGACCGGCGCCGTCGAAGTAGCCGCCCTTGAGGTCACCGCGGAAGAAGCCCGCGCGGCCGCTGATGTACCAGTTGTCGGTCACGTTGAAATGGCCGTCGACGCCGAGGTTCCAGCCCTTCAGGTCCGCGTCGCCGAGGCCGAGGCCGCGATAGCGCGACTTCGGCGAGACGCTGCCGAGGTCCGTGTAGCCGCCTTCGACGCCGAGCAGCACGTTCGGCGCGACCGCCCAGCGGTAGCCGAGGTTGACGCCGTAGCCGGTATCGTCGTCGTCGTAGGCCCCCTTGCTGAGGCTCGACTGGCCGACGTTGCCGTTGATGAAGAAGCCGCTGTTGTCGGCCGCATGGCTCACGGAAGGCAGCGCGGCGAGACCGGCGGTAGCCAGGGCAATGGCGAGGATTGTATTTTTCATGACGTACTACTCCAACTGCTGATGATGGAAAACTTCGTAGGAGCGTCCGGCTCCGTTCGTATTCGACTGTCGCCTTGCTCGTCGGTTCGACTTCCGTGGCGGCGCGCTTTAAGTGGGAGTCAGCCGGGCAATTTCAATACTCGAGAGTTTATTAAAAGTTCAGTGAGCCGAACGCGGCGGCGCAACCCTGCGCCGCGCTTCGCGTTCTCGTCGGCCGCGACAGCGCGGCGTCTTCGCGAAAGGTCAAACAGGTGGCGGTCTTCCACAGCGAGCACGTGCTCGACGTTCGGCACTGGAACGAGCATCTCTTCAGCTTCACGACGACGCGCGACGCGGGCCTGCGCTTCGAGAACGGCCAGTTCGTCATGCTCGGCCTCGTCGTCGACGGGCGGCCGCTGCTGCGCGCGTACAGCATCGCCAGCGCGAACTACGAGGAGCACCTCGAGTTCTTCAGCATCAAGGTCGCGAACGGTGCATTGACGTCGCGCCTGCAGCACCTTCGCGCCGGCGACGAGGTGCTGATCGGCGGCAAGCCGACCGGCACGCTGCTGCTGCACGACCTGCGGCCGGGCAGGAACCTGTATCTGCTGTCGACCGGCACCGGCCTCGCGCCGTTCCTGTCGATCATCCGTGACCCGACGACCTGGGAACGCTTCGAGAAGGTCGTGCTCGCGCACGGCGTGCGCCACGTCGCCGACCTCGCGTACCGCGACTACATCGAGCACGAGCTGCCGCGGCACGAATACTTCGGCGACGCGGTGCGCGAGAAGCTCGTCTACTACCCGGCCGTCACGCGCGAGCCGTTCCGCAACGCGGGCCGGCTCGACGCGCTGCTCGACGACGGCCGCCTCTGCGCCGACGCCGGGCTCGCGCCGCTCGATCCGGCCGGCGACCGCGCGATGATCTGCGGCAGCCCGGCGATGCTCGAGTCGTTGTCGACGCTGCTCGACCGGCGCGGCTTCGCCGCGTCGCCGCGCATCGGCGTGCCCGGCGATTACGTCATCGAACGCGCCTTCGTCGCGCGCTGAGCCGCGGCCGCGGATC
The DNA here is from genome assembly GCA_036398645.1 of Dokdonella sp. Lineage (GTDB taxonomy): Bacteria > Pseudomonadota > Gammaproteobacteria > Xanthomonadales > Rhodanobacteraceae > Dokdonella_A. Next base: position 6,646 of record DASWOS010000361.1, read on the forward strand.
GGCGCGCGCGCGCCGTTGACACGATCGATTACACGTGTAAACATCAGCGTCGACTACAGTTGTAAACGATCATGCGCATCAGCGAAGCCGAGAGCGTCGTCATGGACGTGCTGTGGCGGCGGCACACGCCGCAGAGCGCCGAGGACATCATCGCGGCGACCGCGCCGGGCCAGGGCTGGCAGGAGAGCACGGTAAAGACGCTGCTGAGCCGCTTGTTGAAGAAGCGCGCGATCGCCGCCGAGCGCGACGGCCGCCGCTATCTGTATCGTCCGCTGCTGAAGCGCAGCGACTACGTGCACGCCGAGAGCAAGAACCTGCTCGACCGCCTGTACGGCGGCCGCGTGTACGCACTCGTCGCGCACTTCTCGCAGCGCATGAAGCTGACG
>DASWOS010000362.1:0-2148 GCA_036398645.1 Dokdonella sp.
GGCGAGGTTTTCCTCGACGATCAGGCTGTCGGGGTGGTCGGCGCCGAGCGAAGCACGGTAGCGCGCGAGCACGTCGCGGTACATCGCCGCGGCGTCGGCGTAGGCGCGACGGTCGAAGTGCAGCATCGCGAGCAGGTTCAGGCTCTCGGCGACCTTGCGATGGTTCTCGACGAGGCTCGTACGGAAGATCGCGAGCGCCTGCTGCGCGAGCGGCTCGGCCGCGGCGAGCTCGCCGGCGTACTCGTGCACGGTCGCCAGCGCGAGCTCGGTGTAGCCGAGCAGCGGATGCGCCGCGCCGTAGACGCGGCGACGGATCGCGAGCGCGCGCTCGAGCATCTGCTTCGCTTCGGCGTAGCGGCCGACCGCGGTCAGGTTCACGCCGAGGTTGTGCAGCGACGCGGCGACGTCGGGATCGTCGCCGCCGAGCGCGCGCTCGCGGACCGCGAGCGCACGGCGGAACTGCGCGGTCGCTTCGACCGGCCGGTCGCGGCTCTGCAGGTTCGTCGCGTAGTCGTCGAGGTGCGCCGCGGTCTCGATCGCGTCGGCGCCGAAGCGGCGCTCGGCGTCGCCGAGCGCCTCGCGCAGCGGCGCCTCGGCCGCGTCGAAATCGCCGCGATCGTGCAGCAGCGCGCCGAAGTGGCCGAGGCTTTCGATCAGCGCCGGATCGTCCGCCGCGAGGTGCCGGCGGCGCGCGGCGAGCGCGCTCCGCAGCAGCGGCTCGGCCTCGGCGTAGTCGGCCAGCGCGGCGTCGATGCGGCCGAGCGCGTCCATGCTCTCGGCGACGGCCGGATCGTCCGCGGCGAGCGCAGCGCGCCGCAGCGCGAGCGCGCGCTCCGCGATCGGCCGCGCGCGCTCGTACAAGCCGAGCGCCGCGTAGCTCGCCGCGATCGTCTGCAGGAAGCGCGCGCGCAGCGCCGCGCTGCCGAACTCGCGCCGGTCGAGCCGTGCGGCGCCCTGGTCGAGCAGATCCTTCGCGCTGACGCTCGCGCCGCGCGTGTGCGTCGGATCGGACGCGGCGAACAGGCCGACGAGGAACTCGGCGACCTCGCGCGAGGCCTCGGCCTCGGCGGACTTCTCGCGTGCCTGCCACAGCGCGGCACCGATCGCGCCGGCCAGCGCGATCGCGCCGAGAGCGCTCGTGGCGACGCCGGCGCGATGGCGCGCGACGAACTTGCGCGCGCGATACAGGCCGCTGTCGCGGTGCGCGGCGATCGGCTGGCCGGCGCGGTAGCGGCGCAAGTCCTCGGCGAGCGCATCGACCGTCGCGTAGCGCCGCTCCGGCTCCGACTTCAGCGCCTTCAGGACGATCGTGTCGAGGTCGCCGCGCAGGCGCTTCGGCGCCACCGGCGCGGCGCCGCCGCCGCTCTGGCTCGGCGCGGGCGGCGCGCTCGACGCGAGCAGCCGGCGCAGCTCGTCGAGCGTCGGTGCGTCGCCGACCTCGAACGGACGCCGGCCGGTCAGCAGCTCGTAGAGCAGGCAACCGAGCGCGTAGACGTCGGTCGCGGTGGTGACCGGCTCGCCGCGGATCTGCTCCGGCGCCGCATAGGCCGGCGTCAGCGGGCGCTCGCGCGTCTGCGTGGCCGCGGCGTCCTGCTCGCCGAGCAGCTTGGCGATGCCGAAATCGAGCAGCTTGACGTCGCCGCCGGCGCCGACCAGCACGTTCGACGGCTTCAGGTCGCTGTGCACGACGAGCTGCGCGTGCGCGAACTGCACCGCGGCGCAGACGCCGAAGAACAGGCGCAGGCGCTCGTCGAGATCGCTGCCGCGCTCGGCGCAGTAGCGCGGCAGCGGCACGCCGTCGACGTATTCCATGACGAAGTACGGCCGCCCGTCCGCGGCGACGCCACCGTCGAGCAGGCGTGCGATGTTGCGGTGCTCGAGCCGCGCGAGGATCTGCCGCTCGCGCAGGAAGCGCGCGAGCACCGCGTCGCTGTCCATGCCGCGCTTGATCAGCTTCAGCGCGGCGCGCTGCTCGAATTGACCGTCGGCGCGCTCGACCAGCAGCACCACGCCCATGCCGCCGCGGCCGAGCTCGCCGACGACGCGCCAGGCGCCGATCGTCGCGCCGTCGAGCGCATTCGCCGCGGCCCAGTCGGCCGCCGCACCGTCGCGCAGCGCACGTGCGCGCGCGTCGAACGTCGCCGCGGC
>DASWOS010000363.1:0-7642 GCA_036398645.1 Dokdonella sp.
CTCCGGTCCGGAGCCGACCCGCGGATCGCCGCCCTGCGCGCCTGATGCGCCCGGCGCCCTCGAGGCGCTAGAGTCGGCGTGTGCGAAGACGTTCGACGCAGCGATCGACGATCTCAGAAGGAACCGCCGTGGCGCATCGGAAACGCGACAGAGCAGAACGCCACGGGTTGAAGCACTGGTTCGGCGTGCTCGGCCCCGGGCTGACCGCCGGCGCCGCGGACGACGATCCTTCGGGCATCGCGACCTATTCGGTGGTCGGCGCCCAGTACGGCAACGCGTTCCTCTGGTCGGCGTTCGCGACCTGGCCGCTGATGGCGTGCGTGCAGATGACCTGCGCGCGCGTCGGCCTGGTCTCCGGCGAAGGGCTCGGCTCGGCGCTCAGGAAGAAGCTGCCCAGGAGCCTCGCGGCGCTGCTCGCGCTGGCGCTGTTCTTGGCCAACGCGATCAACATCGCCGCAGACCTCGCCGGCATGGGCGAGGCGATGTCGATGCTGCACCTTGGCCCGACCCTGCTCTACGTCGTGATCTTCGGCGTCTTGCTCGCGGTGCTCGGCGTACGGCTGCCGTATGCGTCGATCGCACGTGCGCTCAAGTGGCTCGCGCTCGCGCTGCTGGCCTACGTCGTCACCGCGTTCCTGGCCCGGCCCGATTGGGGCCGCATCGCCCACGACATCGTTCATCCGCCGCTGCCGTCCGGCAAGGACGCATGGCAGGCGCTCGTCGCGATCCTCGGCACCACGATCAGCCCGTTCTTGTTCTACTGGCAGGCCGGCCAGGAGATCGAGGAGCAAAAAGAACAAGGCAAGAAAGCCGCTCCGCAACGCTGCAACGCGACCGAGGCGGAGCTGCTCGACCGGCGCGTCGACGTCATCGCGGGGACGTTCGCGTCGAACGCGGTCATGTTCTTCATCATCCTCACCGCATCGCTGACGCTGCACGCACACGGCACCGCGCACATCGAAACGACGAAGGATGCGGCCGAGGCGCTGCGGCCGGTGGCGGGTCAAGGCGCGTACCTGCTCTTCACGATCGGGCTGGTCGGCACCGGCCTGCTGGCCATTCCGACGCTGGCGGGGTCCGCGGCGTACGCCTTCGCCGAATCGTTCTCGCTGCGCTACGGGCTCAACGAGAAGTTCGCGCGGGCGGTCCCGTTCTACGGCGTCTTCGTCGCCTCCATCGTCGGCGGCATCGTGCTCGACCTGGCCGGCGTGTCGGCGGTCAAGGCGCTGGTCTGGTCGGCCGTCGTCAACGGCCTGCTCGCGCCGGTGGTGCTCGCCGCGCTCGTCGCCGTCGTCGTCGACGAGGACCTGATGAAAGGGCAACCGAGTCCGAAGCCGATGGTCGCGGTCGTCGCGCTGACCGCCGCGCTGATGGCAGCGGCCGGCGTCGCGATGTTCTTCGTCTGAGGGCCGGCGTTCGGCGTCCGCGCCGCGGAAGTCCGCGCCGCCTCGCCATTTCGGCGGAACGCGCGAGCGCGCGCGAAGCCCCCGACGATACCTCGACGCGGCGACGAACGCCGGCGGGACGAGCGTGGACGGCACGCCGCGCGGCGACGATCTCACGTTGAAGGCCAACGATCCGGGTGCGTACGACCTCGGCGCCTGCGAGCACCATTCGATCGGCAACCTCGTCGTCGATCCCGGCTTCGCCGACGATCTGCACGCGTGGCCTTCGCCCTGGGGCACCGCGACCTGGGACGGCAGCACGGACGCGTCGGGCGACGCCGATTCCGGCTCGCGTGCACGTGACCATTCCGTCCGGGCCGACCACCGCGAACGGCGTCACGCAATGCGTGCACCTGCCCGGCCTCGGCGATTACGAGCTGACCGGCTACGCGCGCGCTTTCCGCGCTCGTCGGTACCCAGCAGAACCACGCTTCGATCGACTGGGAGCTTCGCGCCGACAGCAGCAACTGCAGCGGTCTGGCGACGATCCCGGCGCACCTGCTCGGCGCGAGCTTCGGCGCGAACACGACGTTGTTGCTGACGCTGACGGTCTCGAGCTCGGTGCCGACGGCGTCCGGCGGGGGCGGCGCTTGGTTCGATGCGATCAGCGCGACACCCGCAGTCGGCGACTCGATCTTTCAGGACGGTTTCGACGACGAGGTGCTCGCGCCGCGCGGAATGCGGCGCGCAGCGTCGTCGTCGAGGCCTCGGCCGCCGCGCCGGCGATGCGAAACGACGCACCGGTCGAATTCGGTCCGCGGCGCCTCCGGCGTCGCCGAAAAGCCGAAAAGCCGGAGCGGCACCCGGCGCACGAAAAGGTGCATACTGGCGGCGGAAGCGCTTTGCCGAACGGAACGCGCATGCCTCAGTCGAACCGTTATCCCCTTCCGCCGAACGAAGCCGAGCGCCTCGCCGAGATCTTCGGCTACGACTTCGCCGACGGCGGACCGGCCGACAATCTCGACGCGATCGCGCGCGTCGCTCAGCGCGCGTTCGACGTGCCGATCGCACTTGTCACGCTGCTCGGCGCGGACGAGCAGCGCTTCCTCGCGCACTGCGGCACCGACGAAACCGGCACCGCGCGCGAAGACGCGTTCTGCGCATACACGATCCTCGGCGACGAGGTCTTCACGGTTCCGGATGCGAGCGCGGACGAGCGCTTCGTCGACAATCCGCTGGTCACCGGCCCGATGCACGTGCGCTTCTACGCGGGCGCGCCGTTGATGCTGCGGCCCGGCGTGCGCGTCGGCTCGCTCTGCCTGCTCGACACGCGCCCGCGTTCGTTCTCGAACGAGGACGAGGCGCTCCTGCAGGCGATGGCCCAGGTCGCGGCGAACGAGCTGCTTCACCGCCGCACCGTCGTCGACCTGCGTCGCGAGCAGGAGCTGCTGGCGCAGGCGGCGCTGATCGGCAAGATCGGAAGCTGGGCGGTCGACGTCGTCGCGGACGTCCTGCACCTGTCGCCCGAGAGCCGCCGCATTCTCGACGTCCGCGAAGACCAGACGCTTCATCTGAGCGAGCTCGCGCAGCGTGTCGCGCCGTCGGACCGCGAGCGCGTCGGCCAGGCGCTCCGCCATCTGCTGGTCAGCGGTACGCCATTCGACGGCGTCGTCACGTTGCGCCGTGCGGACGGCACGGAATACGGCGTGCGCTGCGTCGCCGCCGCCGAGAGCGCCGCAGACGGGCGCGCGGTCCGGTTCGCCGGAAGTCTTCAGCGCATCGACGGCCGTACGAGCGACGAGTAAACCGCCTCGTCGCGGCCGCCCGTCGCGAGAACGCTCGCGCCGCGCCGCTGCACGATGTTCCCGCCTGCGGATGGCGGCTGCGGCGACGGTCCGCGCATCGCCAGCGCCTCGATCCGACCCGGCAGGCACCGGGCTCGCGCCGCGTTTTTTGGCCGAGCCGCTGCGCGGACCGACGCCGCGTCACGGGCGCCCCTCCATGCGGTCCATGCGACGAACCAAGACGCCGGTCGCCGGCCGGACGTCCGGCATCTGCGCGCAATCCGCAACCGCGACCACTCGACGCGAATCGTGACGCACGCCTGGGTCGGCGCGACGACTCACGCCGTTCGGCGATCGACCGAACGCGGCGAGACCGCCTCCGGCTCGAAGCGGACGCACTGCGCGCGCGCGGCACCCCGTACGCCGCGCAAACGCGCGCCGCATCGATGCCGCGGCGTCCCGAGCCGGCGCACGCCGCGCCTGTCGGAGCCGCGCGCCTGCCGACGTCGGCCCGCCGCGCGTCAGCGCTTCGCCTTGATCCGGCCGATCAGATAGGCGAGGCCGGCTGCGGTCGCGACCGCGGCCAGCGGCCGCTCGCGCACGAGGTCGCGCGCGGTTTCGACGAGGTCGCCGAAGTCGGCGCGGACCGTCTCGCACAGCGCGTCGAACGCGCGCTTGCTGGAAGCGGCGATCTCGTCGAGGTCTTCGCGCAGCTCCTCGCGTGCCGGCCGCTCGGCGGACGGCGTCTCGTACACGTCGGCGTCGTCGATCGGCGGAACGACGTCGTCGGTTTCCTGCATCGGCTCTGACATCGTGGCTCTCCTCTCTCGGCTGCTCGGTGGGCCCGGCATCGGACCGCGACAACGGGTCGAGCCGCAGCAAGATCCGGTCCACTGCCCGCCGTCCTTGCGCAGCGCGGCGCGCGCGGGTCCGCTCGAAGCGCGGGCGGCGCGCGCAGGCAAAAGTTTTGCGCGCAGGCGAAACCTTTTGGATGCGGACTCGTCCGTGGCCGCATGCACGCGATCGCCGGCGCCGCGCGGCGCCGGCGCTCAGCGCGAGCGCCATGCGGTCGCGAAGGCCGCGCCCGCTCGGCCCGGCGCGTCTCCGCCGCCGACGCGCGACGCGCCGGGCGCGCGCCGGGCGCGGCGGCATGGTGCGTGCATCGGAGTCGACCTACGACCCCTTCCAGGACCCGACCATGATGGACCGCGCGATTTCAGCAGAGCAGCCGTCGGCGTCCACGCCGGCCGGCGTCGCCACCCCGCTCGAGCGGACCGAGCCGAAGCCCGGCGCTCGTCCGGTCCTGATCTGCCTCTCGCACCTGCGCTGGAATTTCGTCCACCAGCGCCCGCAGCATCTGATGACGCGCTTCGCCCGCGATCACGACGTCTGGTTCGTCGAAGAGCCGACGTACGAAGCGGAGTCCGCCGTGGACGGCGCCGATGCCTGGCTCGACGTCGTCGAGGCCACGCCCGGCGTCGAGGTGCTGGTGCCGCGCCTGCGCGGCGGCCGCGACCCGGACGCGCGGATCCGCGCGCTGCTCGACGCCCGCCTCGCCGCGCGCAGCGTGCGCGACCCGGTGCTCTGGTACTACACGCCGATGGCGCTCGCGTTCACCGACCACCTCGCCGCGTCGCTCGTCGTCTACGACTGCATGGACGAGCTGTCCGCGTTCCAGGCCGCGCCGCCGGAGCTCGTGCGGCAGGAGCGCCGGCTGCTCGAGCGCTGCGACGTCGTGTTCACCGGCGGCTGGAGCCTCTACGAGGCGAAGAAGGCGCTGCACGCGAACGTGCACGCGTTCCCGAGCAGCGTCGACGTCGAGCATTTCGGCCAGGCACGCACGCTGCGCACGGAGCCGGCGGACCAGCGCGCGATCCCGCAGCCGCGGATCGGCTTCTTCGGCGTGCTCGACGAGCGCTTCGACGCCGCGCTGATCGACGCGCTCGCGGCGAGCCGGCCGGACTGGCAGATCGTCTTGATCGGGCCGACCGTGAAGATCGATCCGGCGACGCTGCCGCGGCGGCCGAACCTGCACTACCTCGGCGCGAAGCCGTACGCCGAGCTGCCGAGCTACCTCGCCGGCTGGCAGGTCGCCCTGGTGCCGTTCGCGCTGAACGCCTCGACGCGCTTCATCAGCCCGACGAAGACGCCGGAGTACCTCGCCGGCGGCGTGCCGGTCGTGTCGACGCCGATCCACGACGTCGTTCGCCTGTACGGCACCAGCGACGTCGTGCGTATCGCGCCGGACGCGGCCGGCTTCGCCGAGGCGATCGAGTCGTTCCTCGCCGCGGACCGCGAGCGGCTGCTCGGCGAGATGGACGCGTTGCTCGCGCCGATGTCGTGGCAGCGCACGTTCGAGCGCATGCGCGCGCGCATGCGCGAATGCGCGCGGCCGCACCGCGACGACGCGCCGGCCGGCGCGCAGCCGCGCGAGCCGGTCGCGTCTGTGCGCGGTGCGCGCCGCAAGCCCGCGTTCGACTATCTCGTCGTCGGCGCCGGCTTCGCCGGCAGCGTCGTCGCCGAGCGCCTCGCCGAAGGCGCCGGCCGGCGCGTGCTCGTCGTCGATCGTCGCGGGCACGTCGGCGGCAACGCGTACGACGGCTACGACGAGGCCGGCATCCTGATCCACCGCTACGGGCCGCACATCTTCCACACGAACGCGCCGCGCATCGCCGAGTACCTGTCGCGCTTCACCGAGTGGCGGCCGTACGAGCACCGCGTGCTGTCCCGCGTCGGCGAGAAGCTGCTGCCGATGCCGATCAACCTGACCACGCTGAACGAGCTGTACGGACTCTCGCTCGATGGCCGCGCGGCGGAGGCGTTCCTCGCCGCGCGCGCGGAGCGCGTCGACGTCGTCCGCAGCTCCGAGGACGTCGTCGTCTCGACCGTCGGCCGCGAGCTCTACGAGACGTTCTTCCGCGGCTACACGCGCAAGCAGTGGGGGGTCGATCCGAGCCGGCTCGACAAGTCGGTCACCTCGCGCATTCCGACGCGCACGAACACCGACGATCGCTACTTCACCGACGCGTTCCAGATGATGCCGCGGCACGGCTACACGCGGATGTTCGAGAACATGCTGGATCATCCGAACATCCGCGTGATGCTCGGCACCCGCTACGAGGACGTGCGCGACGAGTTCGATTGCGGCCACGTGATCTACTCCGGGCCGATCGACGAGTTCTTCGGCTTCCGCTACGGCCCGCTGCCGTACCGCTCGCTGCGCTTCGTGCACGAGACGCTGGACTGCGAGCGGCTGCAGCCGGTCGCGGTCGTCAACTACCCGTCCGAGGACGTCGCGTACACGCGGATCACGGAGTACAAGCACCTGACCGGCCAGCGCCATCCGCGCACGAGCATCAGCTACGAGTATCCGACCGCCGAGGGCGATCCGTTCTATCCGGTGCCGAGCGCCGAGAACGAAGCGCTGTACCGCCGCTATCGCCTGCTCGCCGACGCGACGCCCGGCGTCGACTTCGTCGGCCGGCTCGGCACGTATCGCTACTACAACATGGACCAGGTCGTCGGCCAGGCACTCGCGCTGTACAAGCGGCTGCAGCCGGTCGTCGCCGCGGCCTGATGGATGCGCCGCCGCTCGCCGCGCCGACGTCGGGCGCGCGCGCCGCGCCGCTGCTCGGCAGTTTCTTCCTCGGCGGCTTCGAGTGCTCGACGCACCGCCTCGACGACGGCCGGCGGCTCGACCTGATCGAGTCGACGCGTCACGACCGCTTCGCGGCGGCGGACTATCGCGCGCTGCGCGCGCACGGCATCCGCGGCGCGCGCGACGGCCTGCGCTGGCACCGCATCGAGACCGCGCCCGGCGTCTACGACTGGAGCAGCTTCGTGCCGGTGCTGCGCGCGGCCGCGGCCGCCGGCGTCGGCGTGATCTGGGACCTCTGCCACTACGGCTGGCCGGACACGATCGACGTCTGGCGCGCCGAGTTCGTCGAGCGCTTCGCGCGCTTCGCCGGCGAGGTCGCGCGGATCGTGCGCGAGGAGACGCCGGGGCCGGCGTTCTACTGCCCGGTCAACGAGATCTCGTACTGGGCCTGGGCCGGCGGCGACGTCGGCCACTTCTCGCCGGCGGCGTTCGGGCGCGGCGTCGAGCTGAAGCGGCAGCTCGTGCGCGCGGCGATCGCGGCGATCGACGCGATCCGCGCGCGCGACCCGCACGCGCGCTTCGTCGCCGCCGAACCGATCATCCACGTCGCCGCGCGCACGCCGGACGCGGCGCTCGCCGCGGAGCGCAAGCGGCTGTCGCAGTTCGAGACCTGGGACATGCTCTGCGGCCGCCGCGCGCCGGAGCTCGGCGGCACGCCGCGCCATCTCGACGTGCTCGGCCTGAACTTCTACTCGCACAATCAGTGGTACGTCGACGGCGGCACGATCGCGCCGGACGAGCCGGTCTACCGTCCGCTGCACCGGCTGCTCGTCGAGATCCACGAGCGCTACGCGCGGCCGATGCTGATCGCCGAG
>DASWOS010000364.1:0-5823 GCA_036398645.1 Dokdonella sp.
TGGCCGTGGTCACCGCCGCCGCCAGCGGCGTGTTCGGGCGCCTGGACCGCGAGCGCCCGGCGGGCAAGGCGGCCGCGGCGGGCTCGCGCCCCTAGGCGCTCCTTCCCGCCGCGCGGGTCGCCGGCACGCCAGCATGTAGCATGCGCGTTCCGGTCCACGACACGGCAACGCGGCCTCCATGCAGCACTCCGGCGAGATCCTGCTCACCTTGTTCATCGTCTTCGTCGCCGCCCAGGTCGGCGGCGAGATCGCCCAGCGCCTGAAGCTGCCCGGGGTGGTGGGCGAGATCGCCGCCGGCTGCGCGCTCGGCCCCTCGCTGCTGGGCTGGGTCACCTCGGCGCAAGTGGCCGCAGGCATGCCGCTGGACGTGCTGGCCGAGATCGGCGTGGTGCTGCTGCTGTTCTCGGTGGGCCTGGAAACCCGGCTGGAGGATCTCAAGCGGGTCGGTGCCACCGCCCTGCTGGTCGGCGTGCTGGGCGTGATCCTGCCTTTCGCGCTGGGCGCGCTGTGGGCGCACGGCGCCGGCTTCGACTGGCACCGCGCGCTGTTCGTGGCCGCCGCCTTCGTGGCCACCTCGGCCGGCATCACCGCGCGCGTGCTGCAGGAGCTCGGCGCGCTCGCGCGCGTCGAGAGCCGCGTGATCCTCGGTGCCGCGGTCATCGACGACATCCTCGCGATGCTGCTGCTCGGCGTCGTCACCTCGCTGCAGCGCGACGGCGGCGTCGACCTGGCCGGGCTCTCGATCGTGCTCGCGCAGGCGGTCGGCTTCGTCGCGGTCATCGGCTGGGTCGGCACGCGCGTGATGCGCCGGCGCGCGCAATGGCTCGACCGTCCGATCAATCCGCTGTCGCCGCTGACGATCTCGCTCGCGATCTGCCTCGGCCTCGCCTACCTCTCGACCGGCTTCGGCCTCGCCGCGATCATCGGCGCGTTCCTCGCCGGCACGATCGCGTCGGAGACGCACCGGCGCGAGGAGCTCGAACGCCAGATGCAGCCGTTGCTCGCGCTGCTGACGCCGTTCTTCTTCGTCGTGACCGGCGCGAAGATCGACCTCGGCGTGTTCGCGAGTGGCGGCGCGCTGCTCGCGCTCGCGCTGGTCACCGCGATCGCGGTCGTGTCGAAGCTGATCGGCGGCTTCCTCGGCGCGCTCGCGCTCGGCGTGCGCAGCGCGGCGATCGTCGGCGTCGGCATGATCCCGCGCGGCGAGGTCGGCGTCGTCATCGCGAGCCTCGGCCTCGCCGCCGGCGTGTTCACGGGCGAGACCTACGCGCTGATCGTCGCGATGTCGCTGGCGACCTCGATCGTCACGCCGCCGGTGCTCGCCGCGCTGCTGCGGCGGAGCGCGCGCGCCGAGCAGGCGGCATCGACCGGGGCCTAGGCCAGCCGCGGCGCGGCGTGCGTTGCGCGCGTCCACGTGCCGCGCTCCGCCGCGTCGAGAATCGACTCCGCCGCGAAATCCGTCCGACCGCTCGCGCTCGGCGGCGAGCCGGCGGCGCGGAACGAGCCGGCGCTCCGGATGCGCCCGCCGACACCGGCCGGGATCGCGGCGTGCCGGCGTCGATGCTCGGCGGCGCCCGCCGGTGCACGAAACGCAACCTTCTGACGTTCGGATCGGCCGGCGCGACGACGCCGCGAGCGGCGCGACGTTCGGCCGCCGCGGTGTAATCGCGCGGCGCGTTCTCGGAATGTTCGGAGGATCATCGAGGAGCCTCGCCGCCATGCACCGATCCGGAAGCCGCTACGCCGCCGCCCTGCTGTTCTTCGTCGCCGCCGCCGGCGCATCCGCGCGGGCGCACGCCCAGGCGACGAATACCCTGTCCGTCACGTTCGGCCTGGCCGATCTGCCGACGACGATCACGCTGTGCCGCGATCCGGCCGCGATACGGGCCTTCGGCATCGACGAGCAGTGGAGCGCGACCATCGACGTCGACGGCGATCCGAGCTCCGGCGATGCGGGCGCCGACGCGATGCTGGTCGTGCAAACGGCTTCGCCGCCGCTGCCGTGCGCACCGACGCCCGCGGACACGGCGACGAGCCTCGCCGCCGCCGTGCTCGCCTGGAGCGACGCAAAGCAGACGTTCGTGGACAGCGGCCTGAGCGCCGACGTGGCGCTGGACTTCGTCGCGCACACGATCACCGTCACGACGGACGTCGCCGGCGTACTCACCGGTCTGACGAACGCGTCGCGCGTGCTCGCGAGCACGGCCGGTTCGTACGTGGGCGCTGCGCCGACCTTCGCCTACGATCAGGCCGGGCCGATCACGGCCGACGAAACGTCGGTCTCGCCGGCGGACGACGTGGCGAACTGCACGTCGCCGTGCGGCGCCGCCGCGGACGGGTATCCGCTCGTCGACTTCGTCGAATTCGGCACGGCGACGGCGCAGCCGCTGCCCTCGGGGCCGCCGGCGCCGCCGGCCTTCGGCGCCGACACCCTCGACGTGGAATTCGATCTCGCCTCGCTGCCGACCACGCTGAACCTCTGCGACTCGACTCTGTTCCGGACCAGCGCCGGGTACGACCGGATGTGGATCGCCGGCACCGACTACGATCCGGTTTTCGGCATCGACCACACGCTGATCGCCGCGCACACGCCGCTGCAGCAGGGGTGCAGCACGCCGACGCCAGCCGCGCTGGCGAGCTCGATGCAAGCCTCGCTGTTTCGCATGGACCCCGCGCACGTCGAGAACGGCTACGTCTTCGTCGCCCCCCTGCCGGTCAGCGTCGACGTCGCGAGCGGAAAAATCGTCGTGCAGGCCGATCGCACCGACCCGGACTTGGGCAGTCTGTCGACGAATCCGCCGGTCCGGTACTTCACGTTCCGCGACGCCGCCTCGTCGGCCGACGGCGATTTTCCGTCGCTCGACGCCGCGATCGCGTTGTTCGCGACGTATCCGCAGGACGACGGGCCGCAGTTCGACTTCGGCGGCGGCTTCGTCGATCCGCACGACGACGTCTGCACGTCCGCCGACGGTTGCACGGACGGCGCCGATCCGGAGATCGATCTCGCCGGCGGCTCGATGCATCCGGATGATTGGATCTTCCGCGACGGCTTCGATCGTGAAGCGGATGCGCGGTGACGCGTTGCGGGTCGCGGCCGAAGCCGGCGCCTTCGGCGGCGCACGGATGCGGGCGATGGCGCGTCGGTGCGAGCGGCGGCGCGTCGACGCGAGATGAGACGGGATCTCGAGGTCAGGCTGGGCATCGCGGCGGCCCGCTGGCCGCGACGGCGCCGTGCGTGGTCGCGGCCGAAGCCGGCTCCTACGCGGCGGCGCGTCGGGGCGAGGCGAAACCGGACCGGGCGGTTCGGCGGCGCGCCGTAGGAGCGCGCTTCAGCGGCGACGGCGAACGCGTGCGCCGGCACCGCGGGTCACGTCGGGCGCGGCGCCGCGTCGCGTCGCGCGGGCGATCGGCCGGCTCCGCGGCGCGGCGTGCGCTACGGCTGCGCCGCGCGCGCGGCCGGCACGATGCGCCGTCGAACAGCCGCAGCCACCGCGGGCCGGAGCACGGCCGGGCCACATCGCCCCCCATGCGATCGCGTTCCCTCGTGCGGCGCGCGCGGCAGGCCCGGGCGGTACGCGCTCAATTCGCCGGCAGCGCGTACGCGAGCACGTAGTCGCCGCGCGTCGTGTCGAGCTTCGCGTGCCCGCCGGCGGCGACGACGACGTACTGCCGTCCGCCCACTTCGTAGCTCATCGGCGTCGCTTGCGCGCCGGCCGGCAGGCGCGCCTTCCAGACTTCGGCACCGCTCGCCGTGTCGAACGCGCGCAGGAAGTCGTCGGTGGTCGCGCCGATGAAGGTCAGGCCGCCGGCGGTGGTCAGCGGACCGCCGATGTTCACGGCGCCTTCGATGCTCCAGAGCGGCCACGGCGCCTTGTCGCGCGAGGTGCCGAGCGGACGCTCCCAGGCGATGCGGCCGCGCGCGAGATCGAGCGCGACCAGCTTGCACCACGGCGGCGGCGTGCACGGCGCGCCGAGCGGCGACTTCAGCAGCCGGCGGCGCATGGCGAAGGGCGTGCCGGCCTGACGGGCGAACTCCCAATCCGCGTAGCGGCCGGAGTCGTACTCCGCGTCGAAGCGTTCGCGCGGCATCAGCGCGACCACGAACGGCAGCTCCACGACGTTGACGATCAGCAGCCGGCGCCGCGGGTCCCAGGCGCCGCCGCCCCAGTTCGCGCCGCCGACGTAGCCGGGCCGCTCGATCGTGCCTTCGAGGCTCGGCGGCGTGTAGATGCCTTCGCTGTGCAGCGCCGCGATCTGCGCGCGGCAGGCCTCGCGGTCCCAGAACGTGAGGCCCCAGGCGTCGTCCGCGGCGACTTTCGCGTGCGAGACCAGCGGCGGCAGCGACGAGAACGGCTGCGTCGGCGCCGGCGCCTCGCCGGCGACCGCGTCCTGCGGCACCGGCCGCTCCTCGATCGGGAACAGCGGCGCGCCGGTCTCGCGCTCGAACACGAACACCTGGCCGGTCTTGTGCAGCTGCACGACGGCCGGCACCGTCGTTCCGCCGCGTTCGAGATCGATCAGCATCGGCTGCGAGGCGACGTCGTAGTCCCAGAGATCGTGGTGCACGAGCTGGCGGGCCCAGACGCGCTCGCCGGTGGCCGCGCGCAGCGCGACCAGCGAGTTCGCGTCGGCGTTCGCGCCCGGACGCATGCCGCCGAAGAAGTCCGGGCTCGCCGAGCCGGTCGGCACGAACACGAGGCCGCGCGCCGCGTCGACGGCGAACGGCGCCCATGCGTTGGCGGCGCCGGTCCAGTGCGCCTGCTGCGCGTCGAGGTCGCCGAACTGCGGATCCGCGGCGCCGGCCGGTATCCGCGCCGCGCGAGGAATCGGATCCCAGCGCCAGCGCTCGCGGCCGCTGCGCACGTCGAACGCGCGCACGACGCCGAGCTCGATGTCGGTACCGCGGTTGTCGCCGATCGACGAACCGACGACGACGACGTCGCCGGCGATCGCCGGCGGCGAGGTGACCTGGTAGTTGCCGAGCTGGCGCTCGATCAGGCGCACGCCGCCGCCCAGCGCGAGCTCGCCGCGATCGCCGAAATCCGCGCAACGGCGGCCGGTCTTCGCGTCGAGCGCGAACAGGCGCGCGTCGATCGTCGCGAACAGGATGCGCTCGGCGCAGGCGGCGTCCGCAGCGGCCTGCGCATCGCGCCAGTAGGCGACGCCGCGCGTCGCCATCTCCGAGTAGCCGCGGCCCTTGTCGATCGCTGCGTCGAAGCGCCACTGCAATGTGCCGCGCGCGCCGTCGAGCGCGAACGCGACGCCGGTCGCGGTGGCGAAGTACAGCGTGCCGCCGATCGCGAGCGGCGTCGCCTCGAACGTCAGCGTGTCCGCCGCGCGCGCGAAGCCCGCGCCGAGCTCGCCGGTGCGGAAGCGCCAGGCCGGCTCGAGACGGTCGACGTTGGCCGGCGTGATCTGGGCGAGATCGGCGTAGCGCTGGCCGCGGCCGTCGCCGCCGTAGGCGCTCCAGTCCGACGCGTGCGCGGACGCCGCCAGCAGCGCGCCCAGGATCAGCGACGGGATCGTTCGGTGCATGGCGTTCTCCTCGTGACGGGCGCCGATTGGAGCCGTGCACGCTCGCGCACGCCAAGCGGAATGTGACGAGGCGGATTCGCGGTGACGCGAGCGGGACGCCGACATCGGACGCGCACGCGCGGCGATGGCCGGGCGCCGGTGCAGGGACGCGCGACCGGCGCGCGCTCGCACGTCGTGCAAGCCGCGGCGATCCGGGCCTCGCTCCGTGGCGACCGCGGGTCGGGCGACCGCCTACGCGTCCGCGCCGCGGCGCCAGTCGGCCGGCAGCAGGTCGCGGTAGCGGCGGCT
>DASWOS010000365.1:0-3069 GCA_036398645.1 Dokdonella sp.
CGTTCGGCGCGGAGATCGTGCATCCGGCCTATCGGGCGGTGCCCGACGATGCGGTGCCGCTCGAGCCGAGCCTGACGCCGATCTATCCGACGACGGAAGGGCTCGGCCAGAAGCGGCTCGCCGGCGTCGTCGCGAAGGCGCTCGATCGCCTGCCCGACGCGCCGGCGCTCGAGCTGATCCCGGAGCCGCTGCGCGCGCCGCTGCGGCTTCTGCCGTTGCGCGACGCGCTGCTCGCCGTGCACCGGCCGCCGCCGGACGCGGACCTCGCGCGGCTCACGGCCGGCGACGACCCGGCGCGGCGCCGCCTCGCGTTCGAAGAACTGCTGACCCACCACCTGAGCCTGAAGCGTCTGCGCGCGCGCGTGCGCAGGCGCGCCGCGCCGGTGCTCGCCGGCGACGGACGGCTGCGCGAGGCGCTGCTCGGCGCGCTGCCGTTCGCGCTGACCGGCGCGCAGCGGCGCGTCGCCGCCGAGATCGAGCGCGACCTCGCGCTGCCGGCACCGATGCTGCGGCTCGTGCAAGGCGACGTCGGCTCCGGCAAGACCGTCGTCGCCGCGCTCGCCGCGCTCGCCGCCGTCGAGGCCAGCTGCCAGGCCGCGCTGGCGGCGCCGACCGAGCTGCTCGCCGAGCAGCACTGGAACAACTTCCGCACGTGGCTCGCTCCGCTCGGCATCGAGCCGGTCTGGCTCGCCGGCAAGGTGACCGGCCGCGCGCGCACGGCTGCGCGCGACGCCGTCGCGAACGGCGCACCGATCGCGATCGGCACGCACGCGCTGATGCAGGACGACGTCGCGTTCCGCCGCCTCGGCCTCGCGATCGTCGACGAGCAGCATCGCTTCGGCGTGCATCAGCGCCTCGCCCTGCGCGACAAGGGCCGCGACGGCGGCCGCATTCCGCATCAGCTCGTGCTGACCGCGACGCCGATCCCGCGCACGCTCGCGATGACCGCCTACGCCGACCTCGACGTCTCGGTCATCGACGAGCTGCCGCCGGGCCGCACGCCGGTGCAGACCGCGGCGATCTCGAACGCGCGCCGCGCCGAGGTCATCGCGCGCATCCGCGCCGCGTGCGCGGAAGGACGCCAGGCGTACTGGGTCTGCACGCTGATCGACGAATCCGACCAGCTCGAGGCGCAGGCCGCCGCGGTCGCGTTCGCCGAGCTCTCGGCGGCGCTGCCGGAGCTCCGCATCGGCCTGCTGCACGGCCGGCTGAAGCCGCGCGAGAAGCAGGCCGCGATGGACGCGTTCAAGGCCGGCGCGACGCAGGTGCTCGTCGCGACGACGGTCATCGAGGTCGGCGTCGACGTGCCGAACGCGAGCCTGATGGTCGTCGAGAACGCCGAGCGGCTCGGCCTCGCGCAACTGCACCAGCTGCGCGGCCGCGTCGGCCGCGGCAGCGCAGCGTCGAGCTGCGTGCTGCTGTACCGGATGCCGCTGTCGGCGACGGCGCGCGCGCGCCTGGAGGTCATGCGCGGGACCGCGGACGGCTTCCGCATCGCCGAGAAGGACCTCGAGCTGCGCGGGCCCGGCGAGCTGCTCGGCACGCGCCAGGCCGGACAGCTCGCGTTGCGCGTCGCCGACCTCGCGCGCGACGCCGCATTGCTGCCGGCCGTGCAGAGCGTCGGCGAGGCGATGCTGCGCGACCACGCCGCGCTCGCCGATCGGCTGATCGCCCGCTGGATCGGCGGTGCCGCGCGCTATGCCGGCGCCTGAGCGCGCACGCGTGGCCGGCGACGTTGGCGACGGCGTCGACGCGCGCCGCCACGCGTACGTCTGGACGCTGTTCGCGGCGCTCGCCGCCGGACTCGCGGTCGCGGCGCTCGCCTGGCACCTGCCGATGATGCTCTGGGACCAGCTCGACTTCGCGCCGCTCTACGAAGCCTGGCGCGGCGGCACGCTCGCGGTTTCGGCATTCGCGTCCGCGCACAACGGCCATCTGTTCGCGCTGCCGTACGCGACGCTGCTCGCGACGACGTCGCTCTCCGCCGGAGCGCCGTGGGCCGACGCGATCCCGAGCCTGCTGCTGCTGCTCGCCTATGCCGGCATCGTGGTTCGTGCGGCGCTCCGCGATATGCCGCCGACGCGCGACGGCGGCGCACTCGCGCTCGCGACGACGTTCCTCGCGCTGTACCCGGGCGATCTCGCCGACCTGCAATGGGGCTGGCAGGTCGCGGTGTTCTTCTGCCTGCTCGGCACGGCGAGCGCGGTGCTCCGGCTGAGCGCACCGGCGCCGACCTGGCGCACGCAGCTCGGCGCGCTCGGCGCGGCCGCGCTCGCGTTCGCGAGCTTCGCGACCGCGCTCGCGCTGGTGCCGACCGCGCTGGTGCTGATCGCGCTGCGCGACGACCTGTCGCCGGCACGGCGGCTCGCCTGCGCCGCGCCGTGGCTCGCTGCCGGCGCGCTCGCGCTCGCGTTCGTCGCCGCGGCGGCACCGTCGGCGGCAGCGACGGCGCCGGGACCGGCGCTGATCGCGCTGTACACGCTGAACTATCTCGGCGCCGGCGTCGCGCGCTTCGCGACCGCGCTCGCGCCGCTCGCCGCGGCCGCGGCGCTCGCGAGCGCGCTGCTCTGGTTCGCCGCGGCGACGGAGCGCGCGAAGATGCTGCCGTGGCTCGGCTTCGTGCTGTTCGGCGTGTTCGGCGGGCTCGCCACCGCGCTCGGCCGCGCCGGCGCCTTCGGCAGCGGGCAGGCGTTCGCCGCGCGCTACGTCGGCCTGTCGATGCCGTTCTGGATCGGCTGGATCGGCATCGCCGGCGTCGCGTTGCGGACGGCGCCGCGGCCGCAGGCGGTGCGCGTGCGCGCCGCGATCGCGTTCGTCGCGCTGCTCGCGCTCGTGAACGCGGTGCAGATGACGCGCAAGGCCGCGCGCACCGCGGCCGAGGCGCGCGAGATCGCCGGCGCGATCCGCACGGACTATCCGCAGCTCGACGACCGCCTGCTGCATCGCGCGTACGCCGACGATCCGGCGGTCGCGCGGCGCGACATCGACGCGCTGCATCGCATGCGGCTGCCGCCGTTCGATCCGGGATCGGCCGAGCTCGAATGCGCGCCGCGGCCCGGCGGCGCGGCG
>DASWOS010000366.1:0-2868 GCA_036398645.1 Dokdonella sp.
GGCGATCATGCATCACGGCCGCACGGTGCGTCTGCCGGTGCACGTGCTGCGCGAGCTCGCGCAGATGCTGCGCGCCGAGCGCGAGCTCGCGGCGCGCCACGGCGCGCCGCCGAACCTCGAGCAGATCGCGAGCGCGATCGGCAAGAGCGTGCACGAGGTCGCCGAGCTGTTCCGCGTCGGCGAGCGCGTCAGCTCGCTCGAATCGGCGCTCGAATCCGGCGAGCGCGCGCTGATCGGGCATCTCCACGACGGCGACGACGCCAACGCCGGCGCGCCGGCCGTGATCGGCGCCGAGCGGCTCGCCGCGTGGCTCGGCCGGCTCGGCGAACGCCAGCGGCTCGTGCTGCAGCGCCGCTTCGGCCTCGGCGGCGCGCCGGTCGAATCGCTCGCCGAGATCGCGCGCGACCTCGGCATCTCGCGCGAGCGCGCGCGGCAGATCCAGTCCGAAGCGCTCGAGCGCCTGCGCGGCTTCGAGCGCGACGAGCGCGAAGCGGGCGACGCCGACGAGTGAGCCACCGGTCGCGCGCCGCGCCGCGGCCGTTCGAGCGACGCCGCGCCGACCGCGCGAGCGGCGGTGCCGACGCGCGGACGCAGCGGGCAACGCTGCGCGCGCGATGCCGGGACATTCAGCGAGGCCGCTTCGCGCTGCGCGTCCGACGCGGCGCCGACCCGTGCCGAGGCGCGGTTCGACGTGAGCGCGAGCATCCGCGCGCGCCGCGTTCGGGATTCGGGACCGGTTGTAGGCCGACGGTCGCCGCGGCATCGCGCTCGAAGCGCGACGCGATCGGATCAGCCGCCGAGCACGATCGCGGCGACGACGCGGCGTCCCTCGCCGGCGAGCAGGTTGTACGTGCGGCACGCGGCCGCATTGCTCATGATCTCGACGCCGAGCCGCCGCTGCAGCAGCAACGCGCGGATCGCCTGCGGCGGAAACGTCTGCCGGTCGCCGGTGCCGAGCAGCACGACCTCGGGCTCGAGCGCCGCGATCGCGTCGACCGCGGCCGCGTCGAGACGATCGGCCGAGGTGACCGGCCAGTCCTCGACGAGGCGGTCCGGCGCGAGCAGGAAGCTCTTCGTCAGCACGCGGTCGACGACGGTCACCGAGCCCGCCGCGCAGGTGCGGAAGAACAGATGGCCTTCGGGCAGATCCTGACTCAGCTGCACGTCAGCGCTTCGCGGATTTCTCGCGCCTTGCCGACTTCGCCGGCCGCGCGGATTTCCTCGGCGCCGCGTACTTCGTCGGCGGCGCGGATTTGCGCGGCGCCGTGCGCTTCGCCGATGCCGCGGACTTCCTCGACCCCGCGGACTTCGCCGGTGCCGCGGATTTCCGCGGTGCCGCGGACTTCGCCGGCGTGCCGGCGTCCACGGGCTTCGCCGGCATTCCCGACTTCGCCGCGTTCGCCGACCCCGGCAGCGCAAACTGCGAATCGTGCGCGTTCGCGCGATAGAAGCACGCGACGTGGCCGACCGCCTGCACGAGCTCCGCGCCGCAGCCGGCGCCGAGCGCCTCGATCGCGGCATCGCGCGCGTCGCGATCCGCTTCGCCGAGCTTGACCTTGACGAGCTCGTGGTGCTCGAGCGCGCCGTCGAGCTCGTTCAGCACGGCCGGCGTGACGCCACGCTGGCCGACGCGGACGACCGGGTTCAGAGCGTGCGCGAACCCGCGCAGATAGCGTTTCTGTGAAGCGGTGAGCGGCATGAACGCGGCCGGAATGAGAGCGGTGCGCGGCGGGACGGCCGCGGCGGGCAGGGTATCATGCCGGCTCGGGCTCACGGAAAGCGGCGCGGCATCGCGCGAGAGGTCGCCGGCGAGATGGCACGCAGCAAATCGAGTTCGCGCTGGCTCAGGGAGCACTTCAGCGATCCGTACGTCAAGCGCGCGCAGGCCGAAGGCTGGCGATCGCGCGCGGTGTTCAAGCTCGAGGAGCTGATCGAGCGCGACGCGCTGCTGAAGCCGGGCATGACGATCGTCGACCTCGGCGCCGCGCCCGGCGGATGGTCGCAGGTCGCGCGGGCGCGGCTCGGCGAGCGCGGCCGCGTCATCGCGCTCGACGTGCTGCCGATGCAGGGCATCGCCGGCGTCGAGTTCATCGAGGGCGACTTCCGCGACGAAGCGGTGCTCGCGCGGCTGCTGCAAGTGCTTGACGGAGCGGAGGTGGATCTTGTGCTTTCCGACATGGCCCCCAATCTGAGCGGCATGAGCGCCGTCGACCAGCCGCGGGCGATGCATCTGGCGGAGCTGGCCGAGGAGTTCGCCGCGGCGCACCTGCGTCGTGGCGGCGCGTTCCTGAGCAAGGTGTTCCAGGGCCAGGGCTTCGACGACTACGTCCGCCGCTTGCGCGGCGGATACGAGCGCGTCAGCATCCGTAAGCCGAAGGCCTCGCGCGCACGCAGCGCGGAAGTCTATGCACTCGCGGTCGGCCGGCTGGCCGCGCGCGATCCGAGTTCGACCACCGCTGTTCGCGGGCCCGCCGAAACGCTCCGCGAGGAATCCACACGATGAACGACATGGCCAAGAATCTGCTGCTCTGGGTGATCATCGCGGTCGTCCTGCTGACCGTGTTCCAGAGCTTCAATCCGCGCACGGCGCCGCCGTCGGACCTGCCGTACTCGGAGTTCGCGCAGCAGATCGGCAACGGCGGCATCGCGTCGATCACGCTCAGCGCCGAGATTCCGACCAAGGCGACGGCGAAGCTCAAGGACGGCAACTCGGTCTCGACGGTCGTGCCGATCGACGGCAACCAGCAGCTGATGGACCTCGCGCAGAAGGCGAACGTCGAGGTGCGCCAGATGCAGGCGGACAACGTGATGCCGCTGTGGAAGCTGCTGCTCGACTGGGTGCCGATCCTGATCTTCATCGGCCTGCTG
>DASWOS010000367.1:0-10784 GCA_036398645.1 Dokdonella sp.
CGACGATCGACGGCCGCGCGCTCGCGCCGCGGGCGTCGGATTCGGTGTCGACAGTCTACGCCTGCGACGGCTGCGGCGATCGTCGGGGCATTGTCGAGCTGAGCGTCACCTCCGTCGACTTCGCGCACGTCGACATCGTCGTGTTCTGAGCTGCCGGCACGCCCACGATCGCGACGGCGTCGTCGCGCGCGCGTGGCCGGCGGTGGCTTCCGCGCGGCTCGCCGCCACGCTTCGGCGGGTCGCGGAGCGTCGCCGCCGCGCCGGCGCCGGCGCCGTGCGGAGCCGACCCGGCCGCGCCGGCGGGCCTGCATGCGCCGTCCGCCTCGCCGCGGCGGACGGTGCCGACCGAGCCCGCCGCCGCGGCGGCCGGCGGCGCGTCCGTGGCGCCGCCGGCGGCCGTGCTTTGTCGCTCCGATCGCATTTCGGGCGCGTCCGGCACGGTACTATGGGCGCGAGCCCGGACCCGATTTGAGCCGCCATGAGCAGCGTCGACTTCACCTCGTATCTCAAGCTGATGGTGCACAAGAAGGCGTCGGACCTGTTCATCACGGCCGGCGTCGCGCCGTCGATGAAGGTCAACGGGCGCATCGCGCCGATCACGCAGAACGCGCTAACGCCGCAGCAGGCGCGCGACATGGTGCTGAACGTGATGACGCCGTCACAGCGCGAGGAGTTCGAGAAGACGCACGAGTGCCAGTTCGCGATCTCGCTGTCCGGTGTCGGCCGCTTCCGCGTGTCGTGCTTCTATCAGCGCAACTGCGTCGGCATGGTGCTGCGCCGGATCGAGACGCGGATCCCGACGATCGAGGAGCTGAACCTGCCGCCGATCG
The DNA here is from genome assembly GCA_036398645.1 of Dokdonella sp. Classification (GTDB taxonomy): domain Bacteria; phylum Pseudomonadota; class Gammaproteobacteria; order Xanthomonadales; family Rhodanobacteraceae; genus Dokdonella_A. The sequence goes on from DASWOS010000367.1 coordinate 831, forward strand.
TCAAGTCGCTGGCGATGACCAAGCGCGGCATCATCATGTTCGTCGGCGCGACCGGTACCGGCAAGTCGACCTCGCTCGCGGCGATGGTCGGCTACCGCAACAAGAATTCGAGCGGCCACATCATCACGATCGAGGACCCGATCGAATACGTGCACAGCCACGAGGGCTGCATCGTCACGCAGCGCGAGCTCGGCATCGACACCGACAGCTGGGAGAACGCGCTGAAGAACACGCTGCGCCAGGCGCCGGACGTGATCATGATCGGCGAGGTGCGCACGCGCGAGACGATGGAGCACGCGATCAACTTCTCCGAGACCGGTCACCTGTGCCTGTGCACGCTGCACGCGAACAACGCGAACCAGGCGCTCGACCGCATCGTGCATTTCTTCCCGGAGGACCGCCGCACGCAGCTGTTCATGGACCTGTCGCTGAACCTGAAGGGCGTCGTCGCGCAGCAGCTGATCCCGACGCCGGACGGCAAGGCGCGCCGCGTCGCGATGGAGGTCATGCTCGGCACGCCGCTGGTCGCCGACTACATCCGCCAGGGCGAGATCCACAAGCTCAAGGACGTCATGAAGGAATCGACGAACCTCGGCATGCGCACGTTCGACCAGAGCCTGTTCGAGCTCTACCAGGCCGGCGAGATCAGCTACGAGGAGGCGTTGCGCCACGCCGACTCGGCGAACGAGGTGCGGCTCAGGATCAAGCTCGCGCAGGGCGGCGACGCGCACACGCTGTCGCAGGGCCTCGACGGCGTCGAGCTGCTCGAGCACTGACGCGGATGTCGCGCCCGACCTCGCCCGATCGCGGCTCGAGCCGCGCGCCGCGCCGTGCGCGCGGCGTGCGCCGCCGCGCCGCTCCGCACGGCGATTCCGCGCCGACGACCGCGCGCCGCTGATGAACGAGCTCGAACGGCTGCGCCGCGTCTGGCAGACGCTCGGCCGCGACGATCCGCTGTGGGCCGTGCTGTCGCGCGCCGACAAGCGCGGCGGCCGCTGGCGCGTGGACGAGTTCCTCGCGACCGGTCGGGTCGAGGTCGACAGCCAGCTCGCCGCGCTCGCGGCGCACGGCTTGCCGCGCCGGCACGAGCTCGCGCTCGACTTCGGCTGCGGCGCCGGCCGCCTGTCGCGGGCGCTCGCCGCGCATTTCGCCCACGTGATCGGCGTCGACGTCTCGGCGAGCATGCTCGCGACCGCGCGCGCGCTGAACGCCGACCTCGCGAATCTCGAGTTCCGCGAGAACGCGTCGCCGCGCCTCGCCGGCGTCGCCGATGCGAGCGTCGACTTCGTGTTCTCGCATCTGACGCTGCAGCACATCCCGACCGCACTCGCGGCCGGCTACGTCGACGAGTTCTTCCGCGTGCTCGCGCCGGGCGGCGCGGCCGTGTTCCAGTTCGTCTGCGCGGCCGACGACAGCCTGCGCGGACGCCTGTTCGGCGCCGCACCGAACCGCTGGCTGAACCCGCTGCGCCGCGTCGCCTGGCGTCGGCGCGACGTGTTCGAGATGCACGTGCTGCCGGAGCCGGCGCTGCGCGAGCGGCTCGCGCGGCGGCCGCACCTGCGCCTGTTCGCCGAGTTCGACGACGGCGCCGCCGGGCCGGGCTGGCGCGGGCGCCGCTGGGTCGTCGTCAACGACGCCGAGCCGCCGGAGCGCACCGACCGCGCCGGCCACGCGCTGTACGCGTACGCGAGCGACGTGCACGTCGGCGCGCCGGTGCTCGCCGGCCGCGAGCACGACGCGCACGTGCAGGCCGTGTTGCGCGAGCGCCTGCGGCCCGGCGACACGATGCTCGACGTCGGCGCCAACGTCGGCGTCATGACGATGCTCGCGGCGCGCTGCGTGGGCCCGCGCGGGCGCGTCGTCGCGGTCGAGCCGATCGCGCGCAACCGCGTCCTGCTCGAGCGCGCGGCGCAGGCGAACGGCTTCGGCTGGGTCGAGACGGTCGCGGCCGCGGCGTCGGACCGCGCCGGCGAGATCGTGCTGCGCACGCATCCGACCACGTCGAACGCGGCGCGGCCGGCCGCGGCCGGCGAGCGGCTGCTCGACGCGAGCGGCGCCGACGCGCGCGTGCCGGCGGTCGCGCTCGACGACGTGCTCGGCGCGCTCGAGCGGCTCGATCTCGTCAAGATCGACGCCGAAGGCATGGAGCCGCTCGTCGTGCGCGGCCTCGCGCGCACGCTCGAGCGGTTCCGGCCCGTGCTGGTCAGCGAGTTCCATCCGTGGGCGATCGAGCGCGCCGCCGGCGAGCCGCCGCTCGACGGCGTGCGCCGGCTGCTGCGGCTGTACCCGGAGGCGGCGGTGCTGCACCGCGACGGCACGCGCGAGCGGCTGGCCGACGCCGACGCGCTGCTCGAGCTCTGGCGCCGCGAGGACGCGCGCGCCGGCGGCGGCGGCCGTCTGCATCTGGACCTGCTGTTCGCGCCGGACGCGGCCGCTTGAGCCGCGGCGCGCGGTCCGCCGCGCGTCAGCGCACGAGCAGCTCGACGAGCGCGGCCATGCGCACGTAGATGCCGTTCGTGACCTGCTCGAGCACGACCGACTGCGCGCCGTCGGCGACCTCGGACGCGATCTCGATGCCGCGGTTCATCGGCCCCGGATGCATGACGATCGCGTCGGGCTTCGCGCGCGCGAGACGCGCCGCGGTCAGGCCGTAGTCGGCGAAGTAGGCCGCCTCGTCGAGGCCGGGCAGGTCGCGCATGCGTTCCTTCTGCAGGCGCAGCATGACGACGACGTCGGCGCCGTCGAGCGCCGCGTCGAAGTCCGCGCCGATGCGGCAGTCCGGGAACTCCTCCGGCTTCGGCAGCAGCGCGGCCGGTCCGCACAGGCGGATCTCGGCCGCGCCGAGCGCGCGCAGGCCGTGCACGTCCGAGCGCGCGACGCGCGAATGGCGGACGTCGCCGCAGATCGCGACGCGCAAGCCCTCGACGCGGCCCTTGCGGTCGCGGATCGTCAGCAGGTCGAGCAGGCCCTGGGTCGGATGCGCGTGGTTGCCGTCGCCGGCGTTCAGTACCGCGGCGCGGCGCGCGTGCGCGGCGAGCCGCTCCGGCGTGCCGTTCTCGTTGTGGCGCACGACGAACGCGTCGGCGTGCATCGCTTCGAGCGTCGCGAGCGTGTCCTCGAGGCTCTCGCCCTTGCTCGTCGACGAGCCGGCGATGTCGAAGTTCACGACCAGCGCGCCGAGCCGCCGCGCGGCGAGCTCGAAGCTCGAGCGCGTGCGCGTCGACGGCTCGAAGAACAGGTTCACGACCGTGCGCCCCGACAGCAGCGGCAGCGCGGCCGCGCCGGCGCGGAACGCGGCGCGCAGGTCCGCGGCGCGATCGAGCAGCGCGTCGATGCGCGCGCGGTCGAGGCCGTCGAGCGTCAGCAAATGGCGCAGGCGTCCGTCGGCGTCCGTCTGGAGGTCGGTCATGGGCGGGAATCGGGGCGGGGCGGGGCGGGGAAGCGGATTGTCGGCTAAGCGCGCGCGGCGAGCCACGTCTCGAGGATGACCTCGGCCGCGAGCGCGTCGATCGCGTCGGCATGCTTGCGCTTGGCGAGCCCGGCGGCGCGGCGCGCGGCGAAGCGGCCGGCGGCCTCGCGCGAGCTCAGGCGCTCGTCGACGAGATCGGTCGGACGCGCGTAGCGGCGCTCAAGCGCCGCGGCGAACTCGCGCGCGGCGCGCGCCGTCGGCTGCTCGCCGCCGTCGCGCGCGAGCGGCAGGCCGACGACGAGGCGGTCCGGGCGCCACTCGGCGACGACCGCGTCGAGCCGGCTCCAGTCGCCGTTCGCGACCGTCGTCAGCGCGCGCGCGCTCGCCGAGATGCGGTTGCCGACCGCGACGCCGATCGTGCGGGTGCCGTAGTCGAACGCGAGGACGCTGCCGCCCTCAGGCGTGTCCGGCATAGTTCGCGAGCTGCAGCAGGTTCACGCCGACCAGACCGGCGGCGGCTTCCCAGCGCTGCTCGAGCGGCGTCTCGAACAGGATCTGCTCGGACACCGGCGCGGTCAGCCAGTGGTTGTCGCAGAGTTCCTGCTCGAGCTGCCCCGGGCTCCAGCTCGCGTAGCCGAGCGCGACGACCGCGTGGCGCGGTCCGTTGCCGGCCGCGATCGCGACGAGGATGTCGCGCGAGGTCGTCACGCTGAGGCGCTCGGAGATGCGGAACGAGGATTCCCATTCGCCGCCCGGCGAGTGCAGCACGAAGCCGCGCTCGGGCTGCATCGGCCCGCCGATCAGCACCGGCGCGTCGACGACCTCGGGGATGTCCGAGTGCATGTTCATCTGCGCGAGCACGTCGCCAAGGCGGTACTCCGACAGCCGGTTGATCAGGAGCCCCATCGCGCCGTCTTCGCCGTACTGGCACAGGAACGTGACGCCGCGCGCGAAGTTCGGGTCGCGCAGCGTCGGCATCGCGATCAGCAGCTGGTTCGTCAGCGGTGTCGATTCGGGCATGGCCGAATTGTAGCCGAGGCGAATACCGAATTCGGTCCGTCGGCGGCGCGCGCCGGCGTGCAGGCGTGCTGGCGTTCAGCGATTGCGCAGCACGTCGCCGGGCAGGAACTGCCAGGTGCGCGAGATGTACAGCTCGTCGATGTTCTCGCGGGTCTCGGGCAGCGGCGGGAACGGCTCGGCGAGCCGCGTGATGCGCACGGCCGCGTCGTCGAGGACCTTGTGGCCGCTCGATTGGATTACGTCGACGCTCTTGACGCGGCCGCCGCGGTCGAGGCCGACGGTCAGCACGAGCTGGCCGTGCAGCTGCTGGCGGCGCGCCTCGTCGGGGTAGTTCAGGTTGCCGATGCGCTCGATGCGCGCGACCCAGGCGCGCATGTACGCGGCGAACTCGTATTCCTGCGTGTTCGCCGAGATGTACTTGCGGTGCGGACGCTTCGCGTACTGCTCGGTCTCCTTCTGGATCTCCTGCGCGAGCCGGGCCATCTCGAGCTTGCGCTGCTCGTCGTCGCGCTCGACCGCGGTGCGCCGCTCGGGCACGTCCGGCGTCTCCTGCGCGGCGTCGATGCTGAAGTCCGAACGCCGCTGCGTCAGCCGCGCGGCCGGGCTCGGCGCGGTCGGACGCGGCGCGGCGTCCTCGAGCGGCACCGGAGCGACGCCGGGCAGCGGCTTCGGCAGCGGCCCGGACAGCGGCTGCGCCGGGCGCCGCGCGCGTTCGGCGTCGCCGCCGCCGTTGTTGCTCGCCTGCGCGATGAAATCGGCCTTCTGCGGCTTTTCGGCGTTCGCCGACTGCACGAGGATCACGTCGAGCGCCGGCAGCCTCGGCGCCGGCTTCTCGAACTCGAACGTCAGGCCGAGCGCGAGCACGGCGTGCGCGACGACCGAGAACAGCAGCGTGACGCCGAGCCGGTCGAGGGCGGACGCCGGCGCGTTCATCGCGGCGCGGCGGCTTCGATGCAGTCGAACAGCTGGCCGGCGATGTTCAGGCCGAACGCGGCGTCGAGTTCGCGCGCGCAGGTCGGCGAGGTCACGTTGACCTCGGTCAGCCAGTCGCCGATCACGTCGAGGCCGACGAAGCGCAGGCCGCGGCGGCGCAGCTCCGGGCCGACCTGCGCCGCGATCCAGCGGTCGCGCGCGGACAGCGGCACGCCCTCGCCGCGGCCGCCGGCGGCGAGATTGCCGCGGAAGTCGTCGCCCTGCGGGATGCGCGCGAGCGCGTACGGCACCGGCTCGCCGTCGATCATCAGGATGCGCTTGTCGCCGGCGCTGATCTCCGGGATGAACTTCTGCGCGATCGCGAACGCGTGGCCGTTCTGCGTCAGCGTCTCGAGGATGACGTTCAGGTTCGGGTCGCCGCGGCGCGAGCGGAAGATGCTGCGCCCGCCCATGCCGTCGAGCGGCTTCAGCACGACCTCGCCGTGCTCGGCGACGAAGCGCTTGAGCTCGGCGGCTTCGCGCGCGATCGCGGTCGGCGGGCAGCATTGCGGGAAGTGCAGCGAGAACACCTTTTCGTTCGCGTCGCGCAGGCCGCGCGGATCGTTGACGACGTCGACGCCGTGCCGCTGCGCGAGCTCGAGCACCATCGTGTCGTAGACGAACTGCGCGTCGACCGGCGGGTCCTTGCGCGCGAGCACGACGTCGACGCCGGCGAGCTCGCGCCAGGCCGGCTCGCCGAGCGTGAACCAGTCGTGCGGGTCGTCGCGCACCGACAGCGGCGCGAGCCGCGCCCACGGCGCGCCGTCGCGGAGCGCGAGGTCGCCCTGGTTCATGTAGAGCAATCGGTAGTCGCGCCGCTGTGCTTCGAGCAGCAGCGCGAGCGTGGTGTCCTTCTTCGGATGGATCGACGCGATCGGATCCATCAATACGGCGAGAACGCGGGGCATGGCTTCAGGTCACGGCGAGGAGGCAAGCATAGGCGGCAGGTCGCGGTCCCGGCTGCGAAGCGCGCCACGTCGCACGCAGGCCGAGTCCGCCGCTTCGCCCTCCGCCAAGCGCGACGCGCGTCGCAATGACGGAAACCTGCGCATATTACACTCCGGCACCGTCGCGATGCCCCGATCTCCCCGTTATTCGCGCACTTACGACGACAACTTGACAGCTTCACTGACGTGTTGGATAAGACATTCCGATCTTGCGGCGCGCCGTTCTCCGGCCAGCCGACAGCGTCCGGGCTCGAGCGGTCGTCGGCGCGCAGCGGCGGCGAGGCCCGGTCATGACGGCGGTCCGGGACCCGCTCCGGGTCGGACGCCAGGGGGACGAGGTGGACGACACGAAAGAAGGCGGCCTCAACGGCGTCAAGGTCATGGTCATCGACGACTCGAAGACCATCCGCCGCACCGCCGAGACCCTGCTGCGCAAGGAAGGCTGCGAAGTCGTCACGGCGACCGACGGGTTCGAGGCGCTGGCGAAGATCTCCGACCAGCAGCCGCAGATCATCTTCGTCGACATCATGATGCCGAGGCTGGACGGCTACCAGACCTGCGCGCTGATCAAGAACAACCAGATGTTCCGCAACACGCCGGTGATCATGCTGTCGTCGAAGGACGGCCTGTTCGACAAGGCGCGCGGGCGCATCGTCGGTTCCGAGCAGTACCTGACCAAACCGTTCACACGCGAGGAGCTGCTCGGCGCGATCCGCCGCCACGTGGACTGGAAGTGACGCCGAGCGCTGCCATTCGATCTGCAGGGGGAAAGATGGCATTGAACCGCGAAATCGCCGCATGCGCGCCGAGGCCCGTCGTCGGTGTCGGCGCGCGCGCGGCGGACGGGACGCCGCGCCGCGCGCGGCGTGCGGCCGCGGCATGAACGCGGGCGGAGCCGTCGCGCCGTTCGAGGTGCTCGCCGAGTACGAGCGGCGCAGCCTCGCGCACGCGGCCGGCGCGCCGGAGCAGGCCGAGGCGCCGGGCCTCTGGCGCGGCATCGGCTTCCGCATCGGCGACCGGCTGTTCGTCAGCAGCATCGCCGAGGTCAACGAGATCCTCGGCCTGCCGACGCTGACCGCGGTGCCCGGCGCGAAGAGCTGGCTGCTCGGCATCGCGAACGTGCGCGGCAATCTCGTGCCGGTCGTCGACCTGCGCGATTTCGTCGGCGGCGGGCGCAGCGTCGCCGGCGAGGCCGCGCGCGTGCTCGTCGTGCGCCAGCCGGCCGGCAGCGTCGGCTTGCTCGTCGACGAGGTGCTCGGCCAGCGTAGCTTCACCGAGCGCGAGTTCGCCGACGCCTACGGCGAGGCCGACGAGCGCTACGCGCGCTTCGTCGGCGAGAACCTGCGCGCCGGCGCGACCTCGTGGGGCGTGTTCAGCATGGGCGCGCTGACGCGCAGCAGCGAATTCCAACAGGCCGCCGCGTGAAGCGCGCGCGGCCGCCACGACGCGAAATCGGCGCAGACCGTTCGCGCGACGCTCGTTTTGCAGGTCATCCAGGGGGTGCAACGTGAGTACTACGGCGGGTGCGCTGGGACGCGAGCGCAGCGGCGGCACGAACACCGTGCTGTTCGTGCTGCTCGGATTTCTGTTCGTGTTCGCGATCGTCGACTTCGTGTTCCTGTACCTCAGCAACCGCGACGACCGCAAGGCGATCTCGTACACGACGCAGATCCAGGTGCTGTCGCAGCAGCTCGCGAAGTACGCGGCCGAGGCCGCGGCCGGCAACGAGCTCGCGTTCCAGGAGCTCGCCAGCACGCGCGACAACATCGACACCTACGTGCGCAGCCTGAGCGGCGGCGACAAGACCGGCATGCCGGCCTACGCGAGCGAACCCGGCGTCAAGGACGAGCTGCCGACGCTGACGAAGGCGTGGACGCAGCTGCGCGACAACGCGACGAAGATTCTCGACGGCAAGGACGTCGTGCTGAACGCGGCGACCGGCGCGAAGGACTTCACCGACAAGCTGTCCGCGCTGAACTCGCGCATGAGCGAGGTCGTCAACATCCTGACCGACAAGAACGCGAGCGCCTCGCAGGTCTACATCGCCTCGCGCCAGATGCAGCTCGCCGACCGCATGGGCGGGCGCGTGTCGAAGATCCTCGCCGGCGGCGCCGACGCGCAGGCCTCGGCGGCCGGGCTCGAGCGCGACGCGCGGCTGTACGAAACCGTCGTCGGCGGCCTGCTGAACGGCGCGCCGGAGCTGAACATCCGCCCGCTCGACAACGCGAACGCGAGGCAGATCGTCGGCGACGTCGCCGAGCAGTGGGCCGCGGCCGCCGCGCCGATGCAGACGGTGCTCGGCGCGGCGACCGGCCTGCAGAGCGTCAAGGACGCCGCCGACCTGGCGTTCACCGACAGCCAGGGCGTGCTGCTCGGCGCGAGCCGCGTCGCGCAGCGCATCGATGCGCTGCCGCCGAAGCGGCTGTTCCCGAATCCGATCTGGGGCGCGATCGCCGCCGGCGGCGCGCTGCTGCTGCTGCTGTTCCTCGGCGTCAGCCTGATCCGCGACCAGCAGCGCCGCTACCAAGAGAGCGCCGAGCTGAACCGGCGCAACCAGGACGCGATCCTGCGCCTGCTCGACGAGATGGGCTCTCTCGCCGAGGGCGATCTGACCGTCAAGGCGACCGTGACCGAGGACATCACCGGCGCGATCGCCGACTCGGTCAACTTCGCGGTCGAGGCGCTGCGCAGCCTCGTCACGACGATCAACGAGACCGCGGTGCAGGTCTCCGCCGCCGCGCAGGAGACGCAGGCGACCGCGATGCACCTCGCCGACGCGGCCGAGCACCAGGCGCAGCAGATCACCTCCGCCTCCGACGCGATCAGCGAGATGGCCGCGTCGATCGACACGGTGTCGAAGAACTCGGTCGACAGCGCCGAGGTCGCGCAGCGCTCGGTGCAGATCGCCGCGAACGGCGCCGCCGTCGTGCGCCAGACGATCCAGGGCATGGACTCGATCCGCGATCAGATCCAGGAGACCTCCAAGCGCATCAAGCGGCTCGGCGAGTCGTCGCAGGAGATCGGCTCGATCGTCGAGCTGATCAACGACATCGCCGAGCAAACCAACATCCTCGCGCTGAACGCGGCGATCCAGGCCGCCTCGGCCGGCGAGGCCGGCCGCGGCTTCGCCGTCGTCGCCGACGAGGTGCAGCGCCTCGCCGAACGCGCGTCCGGCGCGACCAAGCGCATCGAGACGCTCGTGCAGACGATCCAGTCCGACACGAACGAGGCGGTCGGCTCGATGGAGCAGACGACCGCGGAGGTGGTCTCCGGCGCGCGCCTGGCCGAGGACGCCGGCCACGCGCTCGGCGAGATCGAGACGGTGTCGAGCGATCTCGCCGAGCTGATCCAGAACATCTCCGGTTCCGCGCGCCAGCAGTCCGCCGCGGCGACGAACATCTCGGCGACGATGAACGTGATCCGCGAAATCACCGCGCAGACCTCGGTCGGCGCGAGCCAGACCGCCGAATCGATCGGCAACCTCGCGCAGCTCGCCGCCGACCTGCGCCGGTCCGTCGCCGACTTCAAGCTGCCCGGATGAGCCGGCCGCGATGAAGCGACGCGCGCCAATGATGATGTCCGTCGCTGCGCCTCGCCGCGCGCGAC
>DASWOS010000368.1:0-4318 GCA_036398645.1 Dokdonella sp.
GTCCGCCGGAATCCAGTTGAAGCCGGGTACATGTGGGGCACAATCAACGTGGCCTTGCTCACCGTTATCTCGGCGCCAGACTGCTATCTTTGCTGTTTCCCGTTAGCGCCAATCCTCAGCACCCCATCGCACGATGTGCGACGGCGCAGGCCGACGATGACTCCGCCGCAAAGCGCAGGAGTCCGCATCATGGCCATGAACCCGATCCAGTTCCAGCCCGGGCTGTTGATGGTCGAGTTCTTCGAGCAGTACGGCACCGAAACCAAGTGCCGTCGTGCGCTTCATCGCGCGCGTTCGCCCAAGGGATTCCGTCGCCCGGCTTGCGGCGACCGTCGCCGTTCGACCTTCCGGCGCGGGGCGCAGCGGTACTGTTAGTGCCGTACCTACGAGCCCCAGACCATGACCGTGCTGTTCGTGCCGCCTTCGGAAGGTCAGGCAAGGCTGCAAGGGCTTCTTTACGAGGGCAGGGAACACATTGCGATCGACTGGAGAGAGCAGCTCGATGCGTTCGTCCGCGCCTCGGACCGGCTGCTCAACCTGCTCGAAGGCGTGATGCCCGAGATCGCATGCATAGTGGACGCGGAGACGCTGACGGATCTGCATAGCGCCGTGTCCGGCCGCGCCCAATCCGGTGCAGGTGCCCGAGGTGCCGTTCCATCTGGATGCGCTAGCGCGCTCGCGCGCAGCGCGCTCGCCGGCGAGCGCTGGGACGGCGTGGTCTGGTACTCGCCGACGATCTTCTTCGGTCCGCTGGTGCGCGCGCTGAAGCGCCGCTGCGGCTGCCGCGCGTACCTGATCCTGCGCGACCTGTTCCCGGACTGGGCGGTCGACGCCGGCGTCATGCGGCGCGGGCTCGCCTACCGCTTCTTCAAGCGGGTCGAGCGCTACCAATATCGGCGCGCCGACGTGATCGGCGTGCAGACGCCGGCGAACGTGCCGCTGGTCGAGCGCACGCTGGCCGGGCGCGGCGCGCGGCCGCGCATCGAGGTGCTGAACAACTGGCAGTCCGCCTCGCTCCGGCGCCGCGCGTCGGTCGACCCGGAGGCGACCGCGCTCGCCGGCCGTACGCTGTTCGCCTACACCGGCAACATGGGCGCGGCGCAGGACATGGACGGCCTGCTCGATCTCGCCGAGCGTCTGCGTGCTCGGCGCGACATCGGCTTCCTGTTCGTCGGCCGCGGCAGCGAGGCCGCGCGGCTGCGCGCGCGTGCCGACGCCGACCGGCTCGACAACGTGCTGTTCCTCGACGAGATCGACTCGGCCGAGGTCCCGGCACTGCTCGAGCGCTGCCAGGTGGGCTTGATCGCACTGGACCCGCGCCACACCACGCACAACATTCCCGGCAAGCTGCTGACCTACCTGCGCGCGGGACTGCCGGTGCTCGCGCGCATCAATCCCGGCAACGATCTCGAGGCACTGATCGAGCGCGAGGACGTCGGCCGCGTCTGCGTCGGCGACGATCCCGAGCGGCTGCAGCGCCACGCCGAGGAGCTCGCCAGCGACGCCGCGTTGCGCGCCGCGATGAGCGTGCGCTGCCGCGCGCTCGCCGAGCGCGAGTTCTCCTCGGCCGCCGCCGCGACCCAGGTCGTGCACGGGCTCGCGGCCTGAGCCGCGCGCCTCATTCGGCCTGGCCGCGCAGCCGGTAGACGAACAGACCGAGCCATTCCTTCAGCGCGCGCGTGCTCGCGTCGAGCGTGCCGGCGTCCGGCAGCCAGCACAGCAGCCACGGTCCGCGCGGCGGCAGCGCCTCGAAATCGGTCGGCGCCGGAACCGCGTCGATCCCGGCCTTGCGGAACGTCGCGAGCGCACGCGGCATGTGCAGCGCCGAGGTGACCAGCAGCACGCGCGCGATGCCGTGCTGGTCCATCAGCCGACGCACGTAGGCCGCGTTCTCCGCGGTCGTGCGGCTCTCGCGCTCGAGCAGCAGCGCGTCGTCCGGCACGCCGAGATCGCGCGCGAACTGCGCCATCGCCTCGGCCTCGGGCCCGTCCGCATACGCCGGCAGCCCGGCGCCACCGGTGAGGATCAGACGTGGCGCGCGGCCGGCCGCGAACAGCCGCGCCGCGAACCAGACGCGATCCGCGGCGCCGCCGAGGTGCGGCCCCTCGCGCCAGCCCTCGCGCGGTCCTTCGACGCCGCCGCCGAGCACGACGATCGCGTCCGCGACCGCGTATGCGTCCGCGGCGCGTTCCGGGTAGCGCCGCTCGAGCGCGGAGCGCAGCCAGAACGACGGCAGCGGCAGCGACCAGAGCAGCACCCAGCCGAAGCCGAGGCCGGCGAGCGCGCGGCCGAACCGCGGACAGCGCCTGCGCAGCAGCAGCCCGGCCGGCACCAGCACGAACGCCAGCGTCAGCGGATAGGTCAGCTCGGTCAGCGCCTTGGTCAGCAGCAGCATCGGTGCACCGCAGGTCGTCCGGCGCGCGGATTGTGCGGCATTCGCGGCGGGTCGGTCGCGGTTGCGTACACGCGTCGAATGCAGGCGAGGCGTGACGGTCGGCGCCGGTGATCCTGTGCGCCCGCCGTCCAGCGGGCGCACAGGTTTCTCGGCGGTCGTCGGCCCGGCCGGCGACGGCCGTCGCCGGAGTTCGGTCGCGCGGGAGCTGCCCGACGCGTCACTCGATGCGGCTTCTGCGCGTCGTCACTGCGGAGGAATCGCGATGAAGTACGGCCAGGCGCACATCGACGCGTCGAAGGAGTCTCTCCACAGCGTGTCGGGGTCCCAGGCCTGGTACTTGATCGACGTGTTCGTGTTCAGCGGCTCGCTCCAGTTGATTCCGGCGCTGGTGACCACGTGTCCCGCCTCGTTGTTGCCGGGACAGATCGACGTCTGCGGAGCGTCGCCGATGAAGAACTTGTCGTCGGACGTGCCGACCCGCGGAAAATCCGGATCGCGGCTGTTGTCGACCAATATGCCGAGATTGTTCATGTAGGTCTCGTCGAGAACCGAATTGCCGAGATTGTCGAAGAACACGCATGCCCAGACCACGTTCGACCGCTCCGGGTGCAGCGCGAACAGTGGCGGCGCATAACGGAGCCATACGACGGTGAATACGTACGTGCCGCGATAGTCGGGGTTCGGGTAGTAGATGTAGCCTTCGTGGTAGAGAAGATTGCCGGGGCCGCCGCCGACCCCGGTGTCGTCGAAGAACACGAGGTTCATGCCGACGGTCACCGGTGACTGCGTCTTCGGTCCCAGGTTGTTGTTGTAGGTGTCGACGCGAATGTCGTTGACGATGTAGTGCGTGAACTGACTCGGAAAGCCCGAGATCGTGTAATGCAGATCGTCGCACGCCATCGCCGTGTAGATGTGTCCATCTTCGGCGACGGCAGAATTTCCGATCAGATACGGATCGTCGGCGGAAAAGAAGTCGGAGCCGAAGTAGGTGAACGTCGGCGCTTTCCCTTCAGGCGCGCCGGGAACCGAACTGGCCGGCGCCCGTGCGTCGGCGCCGGCCGGAATGAACGTCACGTCGACCTGCGCCGATCCGGCCGCCGATGCGCTCAACGGCGCCGCTGCGAAGACGACGGCCAACAACCCTGAAGAAATTCGAAGCACGGGCAATACTCCTGGTGCGGATGAGCCACCGAACCATCGGCGCACTCGGCGCCGCCGACCATCGAAAGTTCCGATAGTTGTTCCGGAGTTCTTCGAAGACGATGAGCACGCGCGATCGCGGCATCGTGAGCGGCGGCGAGGTTCGTCGCCGATCCTTTTTTCGTCCGAAAAGTACGCAGTTCGTCGTCGCGACGCCGCGCGCACGCGCGTCGCCGGCGCGAGCGGGCCGGCGCGGTCAGCCGGCGCCGTCCGCGACCGAGCGTGTAGTCGCCTATGCGCAGCGGTGCAGTGGTACCGGGGCGGCGTCGGGCGCGACGTATTCCGTTCGATGGGGACGACGCGAGCGCATCGGTCACGCGCTGCCGATCGCCGTCGCCGCGTCGGTGGCTTCTCACGTGGTGAGACGCGAGGCCGCTACCGTTCGCTCGCTCGTCCTCTCACCCGGACGGGCCCACCGCGATCCCGCAGCCGCTCGTCGAGAGACGCCGGATCTGCGGGATCTTTTCGCGCGAGCGCGCTTCGGCGCACGTGCCGCTCGGTGCCGCGTCGACGCGTGCGGACGCCGCACCGCAGCGCGGGCGTGGAATGCCGGTGGCACGATGCGATGTCGGGTGCGTCGATCGGCGCGCGCCGACGACCGGTCAGTCGGCTCCGGTCGCCAGCCCGAACCGCGACCGTTCGTCGATCGCCGCGGCGGTCAGTGCGCCGGCGCGGCCGACGCTCGCGCGGGAGGCGGCGCCGAGGTCGGCGAGCAGACGCGAG
>DASWOS010000369.1:0-3136 GCA_036398645.1 Dokdonella sp.
GGTCAACGCGAAGCCGCGCACGCAATCGTCGCTCGCGCTCAGCGGCAACGCGTCCGACTGGCTGCTCTGCAACGCGTCGCCGGACGTGCTGGCGCAGCTGCGCGCATTCCCGGCGCTGCAGCCCGCACGCGCGCTCCGCGACACCGCGATCGGCGCGATCGTGCTGATGGACGCGCAAATCGACCACGTGACCGGCCTCTACATGCTGCGCGAGCATCGCCGGCCGCTCGAGATCTGGTGCACCGAGCCGGTGCGCGACGACCTCGAGCGCGCGAATCCGCTGTTCAAGCTGCTCGAGCACTATTGCGGCGTCGATTGGCGCGCGGTCGTGCCGGACGGCGCCGCGTTCGAGATCGCGTCGGTGCCCGGCCTGCGCTTCGCCGCGCTGCCGATCGTGAGCAACGCGCCGCCGTACTCGCCGCGCCGCGACCGGCCCGTGCCGGGCGACAACATCGGCCTCGTCGTCGAGAACGCCGGCGACGGGCGCCGCCTGTTCTATGCGCCCGGGCTCGGCGAGATCGAGCCGCACGTCGCCGCGGCGATGCGCGAGGCCGACGCGGTGCTCGTCGACGGCACCTGCTGGACCGACGACGAGATGATCGCGCTCGGCCTGTCGGCCAAGCGCGCGCAGGACATGGGCCACCGCGCGATCGACGGCGCCGGCGGCATGCTCGAACGGCTCGCCGCGCTGCCAGCGGCGACGCGCAAGATTCTGATCCACGTCAACAACACGAACCCGGTGCTCGACGAGGACGGCCCCGAGCATGCGCGCGTGCGCGCGGCCGGCGTCGAGCTCGCCTACGACGGCATGGACTTCACGCTATGACCCAGGCATGGACCCGCACCGAATTCGAGGCGAAGCTGCGCGAGAAAGGCGCGGCGTATCACATCCATCATCCGTTCAACCGCATGCTGAACGAAGGCCGCGCGTCGCCGGAGCAGATCCGCGGCTGGGTCGCGAACCGCTACTACTACCAGATCTCGATTCCGATCAAGGACGCGGCCGTGCTCGCGAACTGCGCGGACCGCGCCGTGCGCCGCGAATGGGTGCAGCGCATCCTCGACCACGACGGCCACGGCGACGACGCCGGCGGCATCGAAGCGTGGACGCGGCTCGGCCTCGCCACCGGGCTCGCGCGCGAGGAGATCGAGGACCTGCGCCATGTCGCGCCCGGCGTGCGCTTCGCGGTCGATGCCTACGTGAACTTCGCGCGGCGTGCGCCGTGGCAGGAAGCCGTCTGCTCGTCGCTGACCGAGCTGTTCGCGCCGAAGATCCACAAGGAGCGCCTCGCGAACTGGCCGGAGCACTATCCGTGGATCGAGCGCGAAGGGCTCGCGTACTTCCGCAACCGGCTGTCGCAGGCGCGGCGCGACGTCGAGCACGGCCTCGAGATCACGCTCGACCATTTCGCGACGGCCGCGCAGCAGCAGCGCGCGCTCGACATCCTGCAGTTCAAGCTCGACGTGCTGTGGACGATGAACGACGCGATGGCGTTGAAGTACGGAGTCGCGCCGTGACCGCCGCGCCGGAGCACGCGCACGCAGGACCGGCCGCGCCGACCACGCGCGCCGACGTGCCGCGCGTCGGCCGCGGCTTCCGCCTGCAATGGGAGACCGTGCAGGACGCCTACGTGCTGCTGTATCCCGAGGGCATGGTCAAGCTGAACGGCAGTGCCGGCGAGATCCTCTCTCGCTGCGACGGCACGAAGACCGTCGGCGACGTCGTCGCCGAGCTCGAACGGCGCTTCGGCCGCACCGGCCTCGAGCGCGACGTGCTCGCGTTCCTCGATCTCGCGCGCGAGCAGCGCTGGGTGGAGCTCGCATGAACGCGCCGACGGCCGCGGCCGCGCCGCCGATCGGGCCGCCGCTCTGGCTGCTCGCGGAGCTGACCTACGCCTGCCCGCTGCACTGCGTGTTCTGCTACAACCCGATCGACTTCGCGCACCACGAGGACGAGCTGTCGACCGACGAATGGCTGCGCGTGCTCGGCGAGGCGCGCGCGCTCGGCGCGGTGCAGTGCGGCTTCTCCGGCGGCGAGCCGCTGCAGCGCAAGGATCTCGAGACGCTCGTCGCCGAGGCGCACCGGCTCGGCTACTACACGAACCTGATCACCTCCGGCATCGGCCTGTCCGAGCCGCGCATCGCGGCGCTGAAGCAGGCCGGCCTCGATCACATCCAGCTCTCGTTCCAGGACTCCACGCGCGAGGTCAACGACTTCCTGTCGTCGACGCGCACGTTCGAGCTGAAGCGCAAGGCCGCCGCGCTGATCAAGGCCTACGGCTACGAGATGGTCATGAACTGCGTGATCCACCGCATGAACATCGACCACGTCGAGCGCATCATCGAGCTCGCGGTCGAGATCGGCGCGGACTATCTCGAGCTCGCGAACACGCAGTTCTACTCGTGGGCGCACGTGAACCGTGACCAGCTGCTGCCGACGCGCGAGCAGCTCGTGCGTGCCGAAGCGGTCACCCACCAATGGCGCGACAAGCTCGGCAAGCGCATGAAGCTGTTCTTCGTCGTGCCGGACTACTACGAGTCGCGCCCGAAGAAGTGCATGAACGGCTGGGGCAACGTGTTCCTGACGATCGCGCCGGACGGCGTCGCGCTGCCGTGCCACACCGCGCGCATGCTGCCCGGTCTCGCGTTCCCGAACGTGCGCGAGATGCCGATCCGCTCGATCTGGTACGAGTCCGAGGGCTTCAACCGCTATCGCGGCACCGGCTGGATGAAGGAGCCGTGCGCGAGCTGCCCGGAGCGCGAGCGCGACTACGGCGGCTGCCGCTGCCAGGCCTTCATGCTCGCGAACGACCCGGCCGCGGCCGATCCGGTCTGCGACAAATCCGTGCACCACGCGGCGCTGCTCGACACGGTCGCGGCGGCGCAGCGCCCGCGCGACGAGGTGCCGGCGCAGCCGCTCGTGTTCCGCGGCCGCCGCGAATCGCTCGCGCTCGAACGCAAGTTCTGACGCCGCGATGGACGCGGCGGACGACCTGCAACGCGCGATCGGCGTGCCGGTCGCGCCGGTCCGCTTCCGCGCCGGCGACGTCGACGCGTCCGTCGACCCGTGCGCCGATCTCGACGCGTTCGCGAACGCGCGCTGGCGCGCGGCGAACCCGCTGCCACCGGACCGCTC
>DASWOS010000370.1:0-2278 GCA_036398645.1 Dokdonella sp.
GAGAAGCCGCCGCGGGGCCGCGCTGCGGCCGCGGCTCCGCCGGAGCAGCGCCGCCCGGCTGCTTCGCGCGGCGGATCGGAAGGAGGAACCGGCCCGCCATTGTCGGCGCGGCTCCGCGCCAGGGCAAGTCGCCGCCGCACCGGCGCGGCACGCGTCGCCGCACGAGCCCGCGGCGACGCGCGGCGCGATCGCCGGCCAGCGCCGATCCGAAGACGCGCGACGCATCGCCGGCCAGCGCCGGTCCGAATCGGGCGTCTTCGCGCTCATGCCCGGCGACCGTCGCGTCGTCGCGGATTGCGCGTGGCGTCGCGAACCGCAGCCGCCCGTGAGCGCCGGCGACGAGGCGCAGGGCGAGCTCGCGTTCGACGCCCGCTTCCGGTGCCGCGCGCGCGACCGGCGCGGCGGCCCGAACGCGCAGACGGTCCGCGGCCGGCGCGGTCGCCGAGCGCGGCGGCGCGCGCGACGAGCGGACCGCCGCTCGGCGCGATCGCCGACATCGCCGACGTGCACGGATGCTTCACGACGCGCGACACGCCCGGCGCGGCGACGTTCACGACCGAACATGAGAACGACCGGCGTCGTCGCCGCCGAGCACGCGGCGCGACCGGCGCGCGTCACGGCCCGATCGCGGCGCCGTGGTGAACGCGTCGGGACGCCGAGATGGAACGAACGGCTCCGCGCACGCCGCGGAGCCGTTCGCAACCGCGCGTCAGCTCTTCAGCGCCGGATGCACGATCGCGCCGGCCTCGACGTTGATGCCGCGCTTCAGCGGCTCGTACGCCTTCCAGTTCGGGTCCGACGCGAGGCGCTGCACGTACGGCAGGATCGCCGCGCAGATCGCCTCGGACGACGTCTTCGGCACCGCGCCCGGCATGTTCGTCACGCAGAAGTGGGTGACGCCGTCGACGACGTAGGTCGGGTCCGCGTAGGTCGTCGGCTTCGACGTCTCGAAGCAGCCGCCCTGGTCGATCGAGATGTCGACGAGCACGCTGCCCGGCTCCATCGACGCGACCATCGCGCGCGTGACCACGTGCGGCGCCTTCGCGCTCGGGATCAGCACCGCGCCGATGACGAGGTCGGCGTGGCGGATCTCGCGCGCGACGGTCTCCTCGTACGGGTACAGCGCGGTCACGTTCGGCGCGAGATTCATCATCTCGCGCAGACGGTCCTGACGCTTCTCGAACACGACGACGTTCGCGCCGCCCGCCGCGGCGAGCTCCGCCGAGTTGCGTCCGGCCGCGCCGGCGCCGAACACGACGACCTTGCCGCGCTCGGTCGACGGCAGGCCGCCGAGCAGCTTGCCCTTGCCGCCGGCCGGCTGATGCAGAAGGTGCGTGCCGATCTGCACCGCGATGCGCCCGGCGATGATCGACATCGGCGCGAGCAGCGGCAGCGTGCCGTCGGCTTCCTCGACGCTCTCGAACGCGACGCCGGTCAGGCCGATGTCGAGCAGGCGGCGGGTCAGCTCCGGCTCGGGCGCGAGATGCAGGTAGCAGAACAGCAGGTGTTCCTTGCGCAGCAGCGCGAGGTCGCCGGCGACCGGCTCCTTGACCTTGACGATCAGCTCGCCGGCTTCGTAGAGCGCCTTCGCGTCGGCCGCGATGCGCGCGCCGATGCGCTCGTAGTCCTCGTCGCGGAAGCCGCTCTTCAGTCCCGCGCCGGCCTGCACGTGGACCTCGTGGCCGCGCCGGACCAGGTCGGCGCAGGCCGCGGGAACGAGTGCGACGCGTCCTTCGAGCGTCTTGGTTTCGGACGGAACACCGATGCGCATTGCGGATCCTCACAGGAGAGATTGGGAAAAAAGACGTCGCGGCGCGGCCGCGGCGCGGCGTCGCGGCGGCCTTGAATCGCGCGCGCGTTCCCTCCATTCTCCCGGGTCATCGCACGCCCGCACGCCGCGGCGCGGCAGACGGAAACGAACGGGGATCGGGCGCATCGGCGGCCGCTTTCCGGTGGCCGCCGCGGCATGAGGAAACTTCACGGAATGGTCGCCTGACGGCGGCCGGGATTATACATGACGACTGCCAAGCACTCTCGCGTGATCATTCTCGGTTCGGGTCCCGCCGGCTACACCGCCGCGGTCTATGCGGCGCGCGCGAACCTGAAGCCGACGCTGATCACCGGCCTCGCCCAGGGTGGCCAGCTGATGACGACGACCGAGGTCGACAACTGGCCCGGAGACGTCGAAGGCCTGCAGGGTCCGGACCTGATGCGGCGCATGGCCGAGCACGCCGAGCGCTTCAAGACCGAGATGGTGTTCGACCACATCCACAGCACC
>DASWOS010000371.1:0-8352 GCA_036398645.1 Dokdonella sp.
GCGCAGGCGCAGTTCTGGTAGTTCGGCGCGAGATCCGCGGAGAGGTGGGCGACGCCGACGCCGTCGACGAAGCGCAAGCCGGCCTGGCGCCCGTTCGCGCCGGGCACCCAGCCGAGGTAATGGTCGAACGAGCGGTTCTCCATCATCACGACGACGATGTGGTCGATGCCGGATGCGTCCGGCGCCGGAAGCAGCGGCAGCTCGAAGCCGTCGCTGAAGATCAGATCGGGGGCGCTTCCGCCCAGTCCGACCACGCCGGCGGAGGCGGCCAGGCCGGCGAGCACCTTGCGTCGCTTCGGGTCGAACGGCCGGTTCGTGTCGTCGCTGCTCATCGTCGTCGCGGTCTCGTGGAACGGGTTCGTGCAGTGACGGCTGCGTGTCGTGCGCGCGGCGCGAACTCGGGCTCGAGATCGCACGTGCTCGCGTCGTGCAGCCGCCGTGTGCGCCCACACTAGACGCCGAGATTGACGCAGCGATGTCAGTTCCTCGACGAAGCGTGTCACCGCGGCAGCGGCGGACCCGACCGCGCCGGCGCGGCGTCGTTCGATCGGTGACGAGGACGGCCGGCGCCGGAGCATCGCGGCTCGACGCGGAACGAACGCGGCCGCGCGGCATCGCTCGGCGGCGCACGGAGAGCCGCCCGGCGCGAGGGACGCCGCGTCGCGAAATCGGAGCCGGACCGGCGCGCGAGGCCCGTGCAACCGAGGGAGAGGAGCGGACGTCGGCGCGGCGACGCCGGCCGCGGCGCGGATCAGGCGCTGCAGATCCGCGCGAGATCCGCGTAGCCCGTGAAGGCCGCCGCGGCGCCGCACCCGGGGCATTCGGGATCGCGCGGCACGCGCAGCTCGCGGAACGTGCCGGCGAGCGCATCGTGGCAGAGCAGCCGGCCGACCAGCGGTGTGCCGATGCCGAGGATCAGCTTCAGCGTCTCGCTCGCCTGCAGCAGTCCGACGATGCCGGGCAGCACGCCGAGCACGCCGACCTCGCTGCAGTTCGGCGCCTCGTCCGCGCTCGGCGGCGACGGAAACAGGCAGCGGTAGCACGGCGAGTCGGCGCGGCGCGGATCGAACACGCCGACCTGGCCGCTGAAGCGGTGCACCGCGCCGTAGACGAGCGGAATGCGCAGGCGCACGCTCGCCGCGCTCAACAGATAGCGGGTCGGAAAATTGTCCGCGCCGTCGACGACGACGTCGTGGCCTTCGAGCAGCCGCTCGACGTTCGCGGCCTGCACGCGCTCGGCGACCGCGTCGACGCGCACGCGCGGATTCAGCGCGTTCAGCGCGGTGCGCGCGGAGTCGACCTTCGGCAAACCGACGCGCGCGTCCGCGTGCACGACCTGGCGCTGCAGGTTCGAGCGCTCGACGCGGTCGTCGTCGATCAGCGTCAGCCGGCCGACGCCGGCCGCGGCGAGGTACAGCGACACCGGCGCGCCGAGTCCGCCGGCACCGACCAGCGCGACGCGCGCGTCGGCGAGCCGGCGCTGACCGGCGACGCCGACCTCCGGCAGGACCAGATGCCGCGCATAACGCTCGGCCGCGTCCGCGTCGAGCAGGCCGGCGTCGACCGGCAGCCGTTCGGCCTGCCAGCGCGCGAAGCCGCCGCGCACGGAGAAGCTGCGTGCGTAGCCGAGCCGGCGCAGCGCCTCGACCGCGCGCAGCGAGCGGCGCCCGCTCGCGCAGATCGCGAGGATCTCGCGCCGCCGGTCGGCCGCGACCGCGCCGATGCGCGCTTCGAGCGCGGCGAGCGGCAGGCCGGTCGCGCCGCGCGCGACGCCGGCCGCGCGCTCGTCGTCGTCGCGCACGTCGAGCAGCAGCGCGCCGGCGCGTTGGCGCGCGAGCGCCTCGTCCGGCTCGATCTCGAATGCGGCGGCGTCCGCCGCGTGCGCGCGCTCCGCTGCGTCGTCCATGCGCTCAGCCCGCCGCGACCGGCAGCCATTCCACGGCGCTGCCGGGCGCGAGCTCGGCGACGTCGTGCGGCACGACGATCAGCGCGTCGGTTTCGGCGACGCCGCGCAGCATGCCCGAGCCCTGCTTCGGCGACGGCGTCGCCCACAGCGTGCCGTCCGCGCGCGATTCGAGGCGCGCGCGCAGGAACTCGGTGCGACCGTGCGACTTCGTCACGCGCGCGGCGACGCGCGCCCAGCGCGGCGGCGGCACGCATTCGCGCGCGCCCTGCAGGGCGAGCAGCGCCGGCCGCACGAACGCGAGGAACGTCGCGATCGTCGACACCGGATTGCCGGGCAGCGCGAACACGAGCGCGCGGCCGATTTCGCCACAGAGCACCGGCATGCCGGGCTTCATGCGCACCTTCCAGAAATCGACGCGGCCGAGCTCGGCGACGAGCCCCGGCAGGAAATCCGCTTCGCCGGCGGAGACGCCGCCGCTGCTCAGCACGAGGTCGCATTCCTCGGCGGCGCGGCCGAGCGCAGCGCGCAGCTCGGCCGGATCGTCGCGCAGGTGCGCGATCGGCGCCGGCTCGATGCCGAGCTCGCGCAGCAGCCCGCCGAGGCTGTAGCGGTTGCTGTCGCGGATCTGGCCGTAACCGGGCACGCGGTCGGGCGCGACGAGCTCGTCGCCGGTGACGAACAGGCCGACGCGCGGGCGCTCGGCGACCGGCACGCGCGTGCATCCGCACGAGGCGAGCACGCCGAGCCGCGCCGGCGTCAGCCGCTCGCCGGCACGCACGGCGACGTCGCCGGCGCGATAGTCCTCGCCGGACGGGCGCACGTTCGCGCCGCGCGATGCGCCGGCGCCGACGATCGCGACGTCGCCGTCGACGCGCACGCGCTCCTTGACGACGACGGTGTCGGCCGGCGGAGGCAGCGGCGCGCCGGTCGTGATGCGCACGCATTCGCCGGCGTCGAACGCGAGCGGCGCGTCGGCTCCGGCGAGCATGCGGCCGACGATGCGGAAGCGGCGCTCGCCGGCCGTCGGCAAGTCGTCGCCGCGCAGCGCGAAGCCGTCCATCGCGGAGTTCGCGAACGGCGGCAGGTCGTGCGGCGCGACGACGTCCTCGGCGAGCACGCGGCCGAGCGCGCGCTCGACGTCGACGGTCTCGGCGCCGAGCCGGCGCGCCGCGCAGAGCGCGAGCACGCGCTCGCGCGCGGCGTCGACGTCGAGCCGCGTGGCCGGTTCATGCCGCTCCGCGACGGCGCTCGACATGGGCCGCGAATTCCTCCGCCGTGTTGAGGTTTTCAAACTGCCGGCGTCGATCGGAGAAATCAAGCTCGACGGCGCCGAGCGCGTCCTGCCAGTGGCGCACGCCGAGCTCGGCCTCGACGGCGGCCGCGGCGGACGCGGCGAGGCCGCGACGATAGAGCGCGAACAGCGGCTGGCGCCGCTCGCCGTCGTGCGCGACGACCGCGTGCGCGCCGAGCGCGTCGGCGTGCGCGCGCAGCCGCGCGGCGAGATCGCGCGGCGGGTCCGGGCAGTCGACCGGCACCGTCAGCAGCCACGGCGTCGCGCACGCCGCGAGCGCCGCGGCGACGCCGGCGAGCGGACCGCGGAAGCCGGCGACGAGATCGCCGACGGTGCGCGCGTAGCGCGCGTACGTCTCCGCGTGGCGGTTCGCGACGACGATCACCGCATCCGCCTGCGCGGCGACGGCGTCGAGCACCCAGGCGACCAGCGGCCGGCCGTCGAGCGGCTCGAGACCCTTGTCGCGTCCGCCGAGCCGCGTCGCCGCGCCGCCGGCCAGGATCGCCGCGGTGAGCGGCGCGTCCGGCGCGTCGTGCGCGAATGCGTTCAACGCTTCTCGCGCTTCACGCGGCGGATCATGCGCTGGCGGCGCCGCTGCTGACCTTCGGTCAGCACGTTGCGCTTGCCGGCGTAGGGATTCTCGCCGTCGCGGAACTCGATGCGAACCGGCGTGCCTTCGAGCCGGTAGCGCTTGCGGAAGAAGTTCTCGAGATAGCGCCGATAGCCGTCGGCGATGTGCTTCGTGCGCGAGCCGTGGATCACGATCGTCGGCGGGCTCGAGCCGCCGGGATGCGCGTAGCGCAGCTTCGGCGCGTGGCCGCGCACGAGCGGCGGCTGATAACCGCTGTAGGCCGCCTCCAGCGCACGCGTCAGCTCCGACGACGTGAACGCGTGGTTCGCCGACGCGTACGCCCGGTCGATAGCCTTCATCAGCTCGCCGATGCCGCTGCCGTGCAGCGCGGAGACGAACACCTGGCGCGCCCACGGCACGAAGTCGAGCTTGCGCGAGAGCGCGGCGACGCACTGCTCGCGCTGGTAGCGGTCGAGGCCGTCCCATTTGTTGACCGCGATGACGAGCGCGCGGCCGGACTCGAGCACGTGCCCGATCAGCGTCGCGTCCTGCTCGGAGACGCCTTCGCGCGCGTCCAGCATCAGCACCGCGACGTGCGCCGCGGCGACCGACTGCAGCGACTTGATCACGCTGAACTTCTCGAGCGCCTCCTCGACGCGCGCGCGGCGGCGGATGCCGGCGGTGTCGATCAGCGTGTAGCGGCGGCCGTCGCGCTCGAGCGCGACGCGGATCGAGTCGCGCGTCGTGCCCGGCACGTCGGAGGCGATCACGCGCTCCTCGCCGAGCAGACGATTGACCAGCGTCGACTTGCCGACGTTCGGCCGGCCGACGATCGCGACGCGGACGCCGTCGTCGGCCGATTCGGCGAGCGCGTCGGTCTCGACGCGCGGTAGCTGCGGCACGACCGCGTCGAGCACCGCCGCGAGCCCGCGCGAGTGCGCGGCCGACACCGCGAACGTCGCGGCGACGCCGAGCGCGGCGAACTCGGCGAGCGCGCCCTGCTCGTCGAGCCCGTCGACCTTGTTGACGACGAGCAGCATCGGCTTGCCGGCGCGGCGCAGGCGGTCGAGGATCGCGCGGTCGGTCGGCAGCAGGCCGTCGCGCGCGTCGACGACGAGCAGCACGAGATCGGCCTCCGCGATCGCGAACTCGGCCTGGCGCGCGGTCTCCGCGGCGAGGCCCTCGCCGCCTTCGACCAGGCCGCCGGTGTCGACGACGACGAACGGCGCGTCGGCGTGGCGGCAGATGCCGTAATGGCGATCGCGCGTGACGCCCGGCAAGTCCGCGACGAGCGCGTCGCGCGTGCGCGTCAGCGCGTTGAACAGCGTCGACTTGCCTACGTTCGGACGCCCGACCAGTGCGACTACGGGCAGCATCGCGATGAGCTCCGGAACCTCGGGGATTCGGCGCCGGGCGCCGCGCGGCGCGCGGCTACTGCCGAGTGCGGTACGCGCCGATGCGGCCGCGCACGTCCTCGACGTAGACCGTGTCGCCGACGACGAGCGGCGCGCCTTCGATCGGCTTCTTGCCGAGCCGCTCGCGCGCGGCGAACTTGCCTTCGTCGAGCGTCAGCCAGTGCACGAAGCCTTCGACGTCGCCGACGACGACGTACTTGCCCTCGATCGCCGGCGCGCTGAGCCAGCGGTACTTCAGCTGGTCCTGCTTCCAGAGGTTCACGCCGGTCTCGCGGTCGAACGCCCAGACGTTGCCGTCCGCGTCGACGACGACGACCGCGTTGCCGCCGACCGCGGCGCCGACGTAGCTGGACAGATCGCGCTGCCACAGCGGCCGTCCGCTGTCGAGCGCGAGCGCGGCGGCCTGACCGCGATAGCCCGCGGCGAACAACGTGCTGCCGTCGGCGACGAGATCGCCGTCGACGTCGGCGATGCGCTCGACCTCGGTGCGGCCCTCGCCGTTCGACAGCGACTGCGACCAGAGCTGGATGCCGTCCTCGAGGCGGACCGCGACGACCTTGCCGTTGTCGAAACCGTCGTAGACGACGCCGTTCGCGACCAACGGCGCGGAATTGCCGCGCAGGCTCAGCGCCGGCACCGGCTGGTCGAACACCCATTTCGTGGTGCCGTCGGCGGCGTTCAGCGCGCTCAGGCGGCCGTCGTTGCTGCGCACGACGACGACGTCGCCGGCGATCGCCGGCGGCGTGACGATCTCGGAGGTCATCTGCACGTGCCAGCGCTCGCTGCCGTCCTGCGCGGACAGCGCGTAGAGCTGGCCGTCGAGGCCGCCGACGACGAGCAGGTCACCGGCGACGGTCGGGCCGCCGGACCAGCGCAGCGAATTGTCGCCGCGCCGCCAGATGCGCCAGCTGCCGCCGGAGCGCTGGCCGAGGCGCGTCTGCCACAACGTGCGGCCGCTCGCGCCGTCGAACGCGACGACCGTGCCGTCGATGCCGGCCGCATAGATGCGGCCGTCGGCGCTGCCCGGCGCGAGCCGCGCGCCGGAGTCGCCGGCGCCCTTGCCGGCGCGCTCGTCCCAGACGCGGTCGACCTGCGTCGACGGCGTGAACTCGGTCAGCGGCGTCGGCGGCTCGACGTTGTCCTTCTTGCCGAGATTCTTCAGCCAGTTGCAGCCGCCCAACGCGAACGTCAGCGCGACGATCAGCAGAACCGAACGCTTCATGAATCCTGTTTCTCCTTGGCCGGCGCCTGCGCGGACGTCGCGCCGAGGTCGTCGAGCTTCATCTGCACGATGCTGCGGTTCGGCGACTGCGGCTCGAGATGCGACAACGCGTCCTGATACGCGTTGCGCGCGTCGTCGGCGCGGCCGAGCTTGGCCAGCGCGTCGCCGCGCAGCTCGCCGGCGAGCGCGGCGTAGTCGCCCTTCGGCACCGCGTCGATCAGCTTGACCGCCGCGTCGGCGTCGCCTTGGGCGAGCTTCACGCGCGCGAGCGAAAGCGTCGCGAGTGATTTCAGCGCGCTCGCACCGGCGTGCTGCTCGGCCCATTCGAGCGCGGTCGCCGCCGCGGCGAGATCGTTCTTGCGGGTCGCCGCGTCGGCCTGATACATCGCGGCGAGCACCGCGTACGCGGAGTCGGCGTGGTCCTTGCGCAGCGCGTCGGCGATCTTCGCGACGTCGTCGTCGCGCTTCGCCGCGGCCGCGTCGCCGAGCGCCTGGAACTGCTGCGCCGCGTCGACCGCGTGGCGCTGCCGGTGCGCCTTCCATTGCTGCCAGCCGAAGATCAGCGCGAGCCCGAGCAGCACGCCGACCACGATCGCGATCGCGTTCTCGCGCAGCCACTTCTGGACCAGCTCGCCCTGCTCGTATTCGTCGAGAACGTCGAAAGCCATGCGTTTACCTGAAATGAAGACGCGTGCGGCGTGCGCGCCGGAGCGTAGCGAAAAGACGCACAAGGGTAGCAGGAAACCCGCGCGCGAGCGCCGCGCGTCGACGCGCGACGCGCGCGGAGTCGACGATCCTGCGCTACTGCGAGTCGATGCGGCTCGCCGCGGCGCCGTCGACGCCGAACAGGCGCACGTGCGCGACGTTGCCGCGCTGGAACGGCGCGAGGTCGACGACGCTGCCGTCGCCGCGCAGCTCCGCGCCCTGCGCATTGCCGAGGCGGACCGAGACCGGGCCGTCGCTGCGGTAGTCGCGCTGGCTGCCGGCGGCGAGCGTCGCGTACTCGAGCTTGCGCCCGTCGGCGGCGGTGATCTCGACCCAGCTCTGCTGGCTCAGTTTGAGGCTCAGCACGTGCGCGCCGCTGCCGACGCTCGGCGTCGGGGTCGGCACCGGGGGCGCCGGCGGGCTCGACGCCGCGGCGAATGGCGTCATCGACGCGACGACCGGCGGCTGATCGACCTGCGGCGACAGCGCGTCCGGCGCCTTCGGCGCGGACGCGGCATCGGCGAGATCGGTCGCCGGTGCGCTCGGCGACTGCACGTCGACGGTCCCGGCCTCACCGCCGCGCTCCGCCGCGGCGACGCCGGCCGGCGGGTCCAGCGGCGTCGTGCGTGCGAGGTTCTGCTCGAGGCCGCCGTGCGTGGCGACCCAGACCGCCGGCACGACGATGATCGCGGTCAGGATCAGGTACGTCGCACTGCCGGAGTAACGGTCGAACAGATAGCGCGAGCGCGGAATCGTGCCGGTCGCGACCAGCGGCGCGGCTTGCGTGTGCGCGGCGGCGACGCGGGCGGCCTCGTCCTCGGAGAGGCCGACGAGCCGCGCATAGCTGATCAGGTAGCCGCGCAGGAACACGCCTTGCGACACGCCGCCGTAGTCGTCGTTCTCGAGCCGCGCGATCAGGTTCGCCGGCAGCTTCAGCCGCGCGCTGACGTCGCCCGCGCCGAGGCCGAGCCGCTCGCGCGCGAGGCGCAGGCGCCGTCCGAACGGAAGCGCCTGCGAACCGTCGCCGTGCTGCGCGCCGTCGGTCGCCGCCTCGGCGCGTTCCGGCTCGTTTTCTTCGCTGGCCTGTACGGCTCTCATCGTATGCACACCTCTGGACAATGGCAGCGGCAACTGGCTGCCGTCTCGCTCGTTCTCTGCGCCGGCCCCGCACGCCTCGTCGGCCTGCTCACCCGGGTCCGGACGACGCCCGTTGTTCGGCGGCCGCCGCGCGCCGCGGCCGTC
>DASWOS010000372.1:0-4847 GCA_036398645.1 Dokdonella sp.
TGCAGCACGTCGGCGCCGAGGTTCAGCAGCGCGAGCAGCGCGACCGCGGCGGCCAGCGCGCCGGCGCGGCGCCACGCGCGCGCGCCGCGCGCGGCGCCGTGCGCCGGCGCGAACTCGCCGTCGAGCAGGTTCGCCGCCGGCGCGCGCTGCGGCGCGCTCCATGCCGCGGCGAGCGCGGCGAGCGGATCGCACTGCCGCTCGCGGTAGCTCGCGACCTCGACCGGCAACGCGAGCGCCGGCGCGTCGCGAAAATCCTGCACGTCGAGCGGCGCGAGCGCGCCGCCCGCCTCGGCCTGCGCGAGCCACGACGGCAGCTCGGCCGGCATGCACGCGAACGCGGACCACGGCGCGAGCCGCACGACCGCGCGCGCGTCCTCGATCAGCGCACCGGCGCGACCCGGCGCGAGCGGCAGCGCGAGCGACTCCGGCACGAGCACGTCGGCGCGCACGCCGGCCTCGGCGAGGCGCGCGAGCCAGGCGCGCATCCGCTCCTTCGCGACGACCGCGACGCCGACGTGGTCGCCGTCGCCGCGTGCGGCGGCGAAGTGCAGCTCCTCGAGCGTGCCGAGCAGCTGGTCCTCGACCGCGAACGGCAGCGCCTGTGCGAGCTGCGCACGGCTGCGCGCGGCGAGCCGCGTCTCGCCGAGCCAGACGTCCTCGCTCGGCACGAACACGACGACTTCGCCGGCCGCGGCGAGCGCGGACGACGGCGGCGCGCCGACGTTCGACGCGGACGCCGCTGCGCCGGCCTGGCGCAGCCAGGTCAGCGCGCCGTCGGCGGCGAGGCGCAGCAGCAGGCGGTCGGACATCGCGGAGACGGCAGCCGGAACGAACGCGATCGATTGTAGACGAGATCGCGCAGCGTCGAGCTCGCGCGCGCGGCTCAGCGCGCGGCCGCCGCGGCGTCGCCGGACGCGACCGGTGCGGCGACCGCGAGCGCGTCGTCGCTGCCGCGGCTGCGCTCGACGACGCGCACGCGGTCGCCGCGCTCGATCAGGCTGAAGAACGTGAACGGCACCGCGTCGAGCACGACCTCGCCGCGCGCGAGGAAATAGCGGCTGCGGAACGCGTACATCGTCGGCGGCAGCGACAGCGTGCGCAGGCCGGCCGCGGCGGCCAGCGCGTCCGCGTCGACGTAGCTCGCGTGGCCGTCGTTCCAGATCTTCTCGGCGATCGCCTGTGTGATCTCCGGCGCGATGCTCATCAATACCGGCACGCTCGCGGTGTTCGGGTTGATCGTCGTGCCGGGCGGCAGCGCGCAGACGTACGGCGCGAGCGCCGCGTAGAGCGCGTCGCCGACGCCGGCGACGAGGCGCAGCTCCGACACGTGCACGAACGCGCCGCGGCGCGGCCGATACGGCACCGGCAGCGCGAGGTACGCGGCCGCGTCGGCGTCGTCGGCGTTCGCGTCGAGCCAGCTGCGCAGCGCCGGCGCGAGCTTCGCGTCGACGAGGTGCAGCGCGCCGAGCAGACGCTCGAACACCGGCTGCCAGGCGTCCGGATCGCCGCCGGCCGCGGCCGGCGCGAGGTTGTTCAAGTTGAAGCAGCCGTTCAGGTCGCGCATCGTCGCGCCGATCGTGCCGCCCGGCACCGGCTGCGGCGGCAGCGGCACGGCCCAGGCGCTCGTGTTGCTGTCGACGCCGTCCGCGTCGGCCGCGGTCAGCACCTGCGCCGCGTAGAGCTCGAGGCCTTGCGCGTACGCCTCGGCCTGCTCGCCGCGCAGCAGGTTGCGCGTGCGCGCGAGCGCGAGCTCGCCGCGATCGAGCAGCGCTGCGATCAAGATCACCGCGAGCGCGACGACGAGCAGCGCGACGAGCAGCGCGACGCCGCGCTGGCGGCGCGGCGGGAAGGTCACCGGCCGTCTCCGGCCGGCGGCGCCGCGACGCCGCTGCCGGCCGCGCGCGCACCGAGCGAAGACGGCAGCTCGACGACGCGGCGCACCTCGCCGAGCCCGGCGAACGTGATGCGGAACTCGACCGCGCGCGGCAGCGCGTCGAGCGACGCGGCGCCGGCGTCGCACGCGGGCGGCTCGGCCGGCGGCCACCGCTCGCGCCAGGCGAGATCGCAGCCGGCGTAGCGCAGGCGCAGCGCGTCGACCTCGGCGGCGAGCGGCGTGAACGCGGCGATCGTGCCGGGCGCGCGATCGAGCACGGCGTAGCGGCCGCGCCGCAGCGTGCCGCGGTCGAGCGCGTAGACGACGCGCTCGAGATGGCTGCGCGGCTCGGCGCGCGGATTCGCGTAGCCGAGCCGCGTCAGCTCGACGCCGTCGGCGCCGCCGACGAGCGCCGGCAGCGGATGTCCGGCGTCGTCGCGCACCGATCGCGAGACGGCCTGGCGCAGATCGCGCTCAAGCGTCGACACCGTGCGCGTCAGCGCGGCGAAGCGGTCCTGCTGCGCGGCGAGCGCGCCGCGCGTGCGCGCGACGCCAGCGAGGCCGCCGTAGGCGGCGGCGGCGAGCGCGGCGAACACCGCGAGCGCGACGAGCAGCTCGACGAGGCTGAAGCCGGCGCCGGCGCGCCGTGCCGCTCCGCGCACGCCGCGCCGCCGCGCCGTCACAGCGTCGTCCCGGCGAAGCCGCTCAGCGTCGCCGACGGCGCGCTCGCGTCGCCGGCGTAGACGTTGACGTCGATGCGGCGGATCTCGGCGTCCGCGGTCGCCTGCACGTCGCGCGTCCAGCGCCACTCGCGGCCGCCGAGGCGCGCGCGGCCGTCGCTGCGTCCGGTCGCCGGAAATGCGTCGGCGAGCCGCGTCTCGGCCAGCACGTTCGCCGCGACCCAGCCGGCCAGCGTGCGCTCGCGCAGCGCGTCGAAGCGCTGCACCTCGAGACCGGCCGTGCGCGTCAGCGCGAGCAGCGCGAGTGCGACGACCGCGAGCGCGATCAGCACCTCGATCAGCGTGAAGCCGCGCGCGCGCGTCATCGCGGACCGGGCGCCGCCGCGTCGAGCCGGTCGAGCGTCAGCGTGCCGTCGTCGACGCCGCGGACGCGATAGCGCACCGGCGTCTCGCCGAGCGCGAGCGACAGCGTGAACGGCGTCAGCTCGCCGGACGAGAAGCAGACGAGCTGCGGCGCGGCGGCGTCGCCGTCGTCCTCGGCGAGCGCGAGCCGACGCCCGTCGCGCGCGAGCTCGACGTGCAGCCCGGCCGGCCAGCGGCGCGGGCGCAGCTCGCCGTCGCGGCCGAGATCGCGCCAGACGTCGCCGTCGAGGCGCTGGAACGCGTAGCCGTCGGCGGCGACGCGCGCACCGATCTCGCGGCCGCTCAGCTCGGCCTCGGCGCAGGCGTGGCCGAGCAGCGCGTGGAAGCGCTCCGACGCGTTCGCGAGCTCGCGCTCGCTGCCGGAGCCGATCGCGAGCGTCGCCGCCGCGGCGACGATCGCGACGACGATCGACACGACGAGCAGCTCGATCAGCGTGAAGCCGGCCGCCGCGCCGCGGCGCCGCGCGCGGCCGGCGCCGCGTGGCCGCGGCTCATGAATCCCAATTGCCGACATCGGCCGCTTCGCCGTCGCCGCCGGGCCGGCCGTCGGCGCCGTAGGTGAAGACGTCGACCTCGCCGTGCTGGCCCGGATGCTGGTACTGGTACGGCCGGCCCCACGGGTCCTTCGGCACGCGGTCGAGATAGCCCTTCCAGTTCGGCGCGTCGGGCTGGCCGGACGGCTTCGTGACGAGCGCCTCGAGCCCCTGCTCGGTGCTCGGATAGACGAAGTTGTCGAGCCGGTACAGGCTGAGCGCGGTCACGATGTTCTGGATGTCCTGGCGCGCGCGCGTCACGCGTGCCTAGCCGGGGCGCTCCATGACGCGCGGCACGACGATCGCGGCGAGGATGCCGAGGATCACGACGACGACGAGGATTTCGATCAGCGTGAATCCGCGCACGGCACGCGCACGCGAAAACCCGCGAGGGACGCGCGCGGCGCGGAACGCAAACGACGACGGGGAGCGGTGGCGACGCATGAGGCTTGTGCGGAAGCGGCTGCGCCCCGGATCATAGCAGGGCTATGGACTCCTCTTTTGCCGCACGGCTCTCCGCGCGCGACCTCGCCGTCGTCTGGCACCCGTGCACGCAGATGCACGACCACGAAACGCTGCCGATGCTGCCGATCGCGCGCGCCGAGGGCGCGTGGCTGTACGGCCACGACGGCCGCCGCTGGCTCGACGCGGTCAGCTCGTGGTGGACCTGCCTGCTCGGCCATCGCGACGCGCGCATCGTCGCAGCCCTCAAGGACCAGCTCGACTGCCTCGACCACGTCATGCTCGCCGGCTTCACGCACGAGCCGGCCGTCGAACTCGCCGAAGCGCTGGTGCGCGTGGCGCCGCGGCCGGCCGACGCGGCACGCGCGCTCGTTCGCGTGTTCTATGCCGACAACGGCTCGAGCGCGGTCGAGGTCGCGCTGAAGCTGAGCTTCCATTACTGGAAGAACCGCGGCGGCGCGCCGCGCACGCGCTTCGTCGCGCTGACCGGCAGCTACCACGGCGAGACGCTCGGCGCGCTGTCGGTGACCGACGTCGCGCTGTACCGTTCGACCTACGCGCCGCTGCTGCTCGAGCCGCTGTTCGCGCCGTCGCCGGATGCGTACGCGCGCGAGCCCGGCGAAAGCGCGGCCGAGTGCGCGCGGCGCCGGCTCGGCGAGCTGCGCGCGCTGCTCGAACGCAGCGCACACGAGGTCTGCGCGGTCATCGTCGAGCCGCTCGTGCAGTGCGCCGGCGGCATGCGCATGTACGACGCGGCCTATCTCGCCGGCCTGCGCGCGCTCTGCGACGAATTCGACGTGCACCTGATCGCCGACGAGATCGCGGTCGGCTTCGGCCGCACCGGCACGCTGTTCGCCTGCGAGCAGGCCGGCATCG
>DASWOS010000373.1:0-4155 GCA_036398645.1 Dokdonella sp.
GAGCAGGCCGAAGCCGAGATTCGAATACTCGTACGCGGCGCCCGGCTCGCGCGGCAGCGCGTAACCGGCGAGGAATGCCTGCAGCCGCGCGCGGCCGTAATCCGCGTACGGATCGCCGAGGTCGGCCGGGGCGAGATTGCCGGGCAGCCGCGGCAGGCCGGAGAACTGCTCGGCGAGCAGGCCGAGCGTGATCGCATGGCCGTCGCGCGACGGCACGGCGAAGTCCGGCAGCAGCGACGCGACCGGTGTCTCGAGCGTCGCCGCGCCGGCCTGCACGCGCGCGGCGAGCAGCAGCGCCGTGAACGTCTTCGTGACCGAGCCGATCTCGAACACGGTGTGCGCATCCGGCGCACGGCCGTCGGCGAGCCGGCCGAAGCCGGCGATCTGGTCGCGGCCGTCGTCGACCATGACGACGACGAGCGCCGGATACGTGCCGGCTTCGACGTACGTCGCGGCCGCGTCGGCGATCCGTGGCGGCACGACCGGCGCCGTTGCGCCGGCCGCGGCCGCGCGGGCGGCGGGCGCCGCGGTGGCCGCGCAAAGGCCGGCCGCGAAGGCCGCGGCGAAGCGGTGGAAGCATCGAGTCGTCATCGCGTCATCTCCGTTTCGGCGCGGCGGCCGTGTCGTCGGGCAGGTCGCCGACGACGCTCGCGAGCCGCCGCCGGTATTCCGCGAGCGCATGCCGGCCGGCTGCGCTGATGCTGAGCTCGGTCAGCGGGCGCTTGCCGCGGAAGCGCTTCGTGACCTCGATCAGGCCGGCCGCCTCGAGCTTGCTCATGTGGCTCGACAAATTGCCTTTGCTGAGCCCGCTGATCTTCTCGAGGAACGTGAACTCGACCTGCTTCGCGCTGGCGAGCACGGTCAGGATCAGCAGACGCGCCGGTTCGTGCACGAGCCGGTCGAGCGCGAGCACGTCGCCGACGCGCGCTTCGAGCGTCATGCCGCCGCTCCGCGATCGGCGTCGCCGCGCAGGCGCGCGATCCGCTCGCGCAGGCGCACGAAGCGGCGATGATCGGCGAAGCCGGCGACGAGCATCTTCAGCGCGGCCAGCGGGAACAACAGCGCGATCAGCGACGTCAGCAGGCCCTGCCCGTCCCGTGCGAACCCCGGTATCGGGTACGCGGTGCCCGCGCAGGCGAGCGCGGCTTGGCAGAACAGGAACGTGCCGACGATGAAGTCGAGCGGGCTGCGCAACCAGCGCCACGCGGCCAGCGCGAGCAGCCAGACCAGAGCCAGGTATCCGACCACGCCGAACGGCAGCGCTTCGCGCGCATGCGCGGAGAAGCCGACGCCGACCGTGACCACGGCGGCGACGACCAGCGTTGTCGCGACGCAGGCGATGTGGACGCGCCGCGCGACCGCGCCCTCCTGCTCCTCGACGTGGCCGAAGCGCTGGTAGTAGCGCTGCATCAGCAGCTGCTTCGCGATCAGCCAGACGATCGGCAGCGCGACCAGCCCGGCGCGCACGGCCGGAGTCAGCGGCAGCAGCGCGCCGGCGAAGTACGACACGAGGCACGCGGCGCCGCCGAGCACCGAGGCGAGCCCACCGGCGCTGCGCGAAAAGCGCGCATAGCTGCGCGTCACCGATTCGATTTCGTGCAGCGGGCTCTCGGCGGGTTCGTGCATGGCGGCGATTCCTTCGATGTCGGTGCAAATTAGTTTGCACTATAAACCAAGTGACGTCCAGCCCCGGCCGTCGCCTCGCTGCGGAGCCGCTGCAAGCTCACGCTGTAGGGGCAGGCCGTAGGAGCAGGCTTCCGCCGCGATGTGCGGCTCGCGCACATCGAACCGGCGTCGTCGCTCGCCGACGTCGATGCACTCGGTCCGTAGGCGGCCGGCGAATCCCGCCGAGCCATGCCGCGCGTTCGCGGCTGACGCCGGTTCCTACAGAACGCGCTCACGCATACCAACGCGATCGCGCAGCCTGCGGAGGCCGACCGGAGAAGCCGCCGTGCCGGTTGACAAGCCCCGGGGCCGGCGAGGCACACTCGGGCCGTGAACACGCATCGCTCCGCGACGACGACTACGACGACCACGACGACGTTCGTGGAGCGGGCGCCGGCGCGCGGTTGATCGACTAGAGCCACGGCCCCGCCCTCGTCAGGGTGGCGGCCAGCGTGAAGACCGCCTCCCTCACGGCAGGGGCTCCAGACAGGAGGCAGGTCCGATGTCCGACGCAGTTTCCGAAGCCGCCGCTCCCGCGGTCGCGCCGCCACGCCGCGCCGGCGCGGCGGCGGTGCACAAGTTCGGCGGATCGAGCCTCGCCGATGCGGACGGCTTCCGCCGCGCGGCGGCGATCCTGCGTGCGCAGCCGGAGCCGAACCTGATCGCGGTCGCCTCGGCGATGCGCGGCACGACCGACGCGCTGATCGGACTCGCCGAGACCGCGGTGCACGGCTCGCGTGCGTGGAGCGCGGACTGGCGCCTGCTGCGCGACCGCCACTTCGCTGCGGCGCGTGCGCTGCTGCCGGCGTCGTCGGCGCGTACGCTCGACTGGCTCGACCGCGGCTTCGCGCAGCTCGAGAACGTGCTGAACGCGCTCGGCGTGCTCGGCACGCCGAGCCGCGAGGCGTTCGAGGCCGTGCAGGGCCTCGGCGAGGTCTGGGCCGCGCGCCTGCTCGCCGACCATCTCGCCGAGAGCGGCGTCGACTGCGCCTGCCTCGACGCGCGCGACGTGCTCGTCGTCGGCCACGGCGAGCTCGGCGCGATCGTCGACTGGGACGAGAGCGCGCGCCGCTTCGCCGACTGGCGCGCACGCCACGCGGCGGCCTGGATCGTCGCGACCGGCTTCGTCGCGCGCACGCGCGAGGGTCGGCCGACCGTGCTCGGCCGCAACGGCAGCGACTACTCCGCCGCGATCTTCGCCGCGCTCGCCGATGCCGGCGAGCTGACGCTGTGGGGCGACACCGACGGCATGTTGTCGGCCGATCCGCGTCTCGTGCCGGAGGCGCAGCCGCTCGCGGCGCTGAGCTACGACGAGGCCTGCGAGCTCGCCTACTTCGGCGCGAAGGTCATCCATCCGCAGACGCTGACGCCGGCGATCGCACGCGGGCTGCCGGTGCGCATCCGTAACACGTTCGCTCCCGAACACCCCGGCACGCGCGTCGGCGCCGGCGCGCCGGCCGATGCGCCGCGGCTGCCGGTCAAGGGCTTGAGCGCGGTGCGCGAGCTCGCGCTGCTGACGCTCGAAGGCGCCGGCATGATCGGCGTGCCCGGCACCGCCGAGCGCGCGTTCGGCGCGCTGCACCGCGCCGGCGTCTCGGTCGTGATGATCTCGCAGGGCTCGTCGGAGCACTCGATCTGCTGCGTCGTGCGCGCCGCCGACGCGGCGAGCGCCGACGCCGCGTTGCGCCGCGCGTTCGCCGCCGAGCTCGCGCGCGGCGAGATCCACAGCGTGCAGCTCGGCAGCGACGTCGGCGTGCTCGCGGTCGTCGGCGACGGCATGGCCGGCACGCCCGGCGTCGCCGCGCGGCTGTTCGGCGCGCTCGCGCGCACCGGCGTCAACATCCGCGCGATCGCGCAAGGCGCGTCGGAGCGCAACATCTCGGTCGCGATCGCCGGCGCCGACGTGCCGCGCGCCCTGCGCGCCGCGCACGCGGCGTTCTGGCTGTCGCCGCAGACGCTGTCGGTCGGGCTGATCGGTCCGGGCAAGGTCGGCGCCGCGCTGCTCGCGCAGATCGAGGCCGCGCGGGCACGGCTGCGCGACGGCACGCAAGTCGACCTGCGCCTGCGTGCGGTCGCGACGAGCCGGACGATGTGGCTCGGCGAAGCCGACGCGGCACCCGCGTGGCGCGCCGCCGCCGCGCGCGGCGGCGACCTCGACGCGTTCGCGCGTCACGTGCACGCCGAGCACCTGCCGCACGCGCTGATCGTCGATTGCAGCGCGAGCGACGCGGTCGCCGCGCGCTACGCCGGCTGGCTCGCGCGCGGCATCCACGTCGTCACGCCGAACAAGCACGCCGGCGCCGGACCGCTCGCGCGCTGGCGGGCAATCCGCGCGGCGACCTGCGCCGGCGCGCGCTTCCGCTACGAGGCGACCGTCGGCGCCGGCCTGCCGGTCATCTCGACGTTGCGCGACCTGCTCGACACCGGCGACGAGCTGATCGCGGTCGAAGGCGTGCTGTCCGGCACGCTCGCCTGGCTGTTCAACCGCTA
>DASWOS010000374.1:0-4506 GCA_036398645.1 Dokdonella sp.
CCTCGGCGTACGCGCGCAGCACCGCGCGCGCGGACTCCGGAATGCCGGCCAGCGCGTCCGCGTCGGTCACGTGCTCGCTCCAGGCGTCGGTCGCGTCGAGCACGGCCTCCTCGAACTCGGTCGAGAGCTTCGCGAGCTCGCTCGAGATCTCGCGGAAGCGCGAGCGCGCGGGCTCCTCGAGTGCGACGCCGGACAGGCGGAAATCGCGCAGCTCGTGCTCGACGAGCGTGCGCGCGGCGCGCGGCAGCGCGGCGAATCCCGGCGCGTCGGCGACCGCCTTCAGCGCCGCATAGAGCTCGCGGTTCTGGCCGAGCGCGGTGTTGAACGCGACGATCTTGTCCTGCGCGGCCGAATACGCCTTGCGCAGCGCTTCGGAGTCCTTGACGCCGTGCAGGTGGCCGACCGGCGCCCAGACGCGCGAGAGCCGCTCGTCGAGCCGCTCCCAGGTCTGCACGACGGATTCGAACGTGCGCGGCCGATCCGACGCGAGCACGGCGTCGATGCCGGCCGCGTACTCGGCGAGCACCGCGTCGACCGCGGGTTCGACGTGCTCGGGTCGGATCGCCGAGAAGCGCGGCAGGCCGGTCGTGTCGAGCAGCGGGTTCGTTTCGGTCATCGGCGGACGTTCCGGAAAGGATCTGGCCGCTGAACGTGGCGCGTCCGCCGCGCGAAATCAAGCCGAAATCGCCGTCGCGCGCACGGCGGCGTTCCGCGGCCGGCGCGGCGCGGCAACGAAGGCGGGCCCGTCGGCGCGCGTGTCCGGCCACGGCTGCCGCGCGCGGCTCGGCGCGCATTCGCCGGGACCGCCGTGCGGCAGGTCCGCTCGACGTCCAGACGCGCATGCCGCCGGCCTGCCGCGCTCCGCGCGCGGATGCTAGCCTTGTCCGTCGTCCGCAGCGTCCGTCGTCCATGTCCATCCGTCCCTACCTCGGCACCGCGCCGCGCATCGCGCCGGGCGCTTACGTCGATCCCGCGGCCGTCGTGATCGGCGACGTCGAGATCGGCGAGGACGCCTCGTTCTGGCCGTGCGCGGTCGCGCGCGGCGACGTTCAGTCGATCCGCGTCGGCGCACGTTCGAACGTGCAGGACGGCGCCGTGCTGCACGTCACGCACGACGGCCCGTATTCGCCGGGCGGTCTGCCGCTCGTGATCGGCGCCGACGTGACCGTCGGCCACGGCGCGATCCTGCATGCGTGCACGATCGAGGACGCCTGCCTGATCGGCATGCACGCGACCGTGCTCGACGGCGCCCGCGTGCGCCGGCACAGCATCGTCGGCGCCGGCGCGCTCGTGCCGCCCGGCAAGATCGTCGGCGAAGGCGAGCTCTGGCTCGGCAATCCGGCCAAGCTCGCGCGCCGGCTCTCCGACGAGGAGATCGAGCGGCTGTACTACTCGGCGCGCCACTACGTGAGCGTCGCGCGCGACCATCTCGCCGCCGCGAAGTAGGCGTCGGCGGCGCGGTGTCCGCGCGGACGCGCGGACGGCCGGGCCGCCGCCGGCGCGTCACCGCCGTTGTCCAATTGCGCGCCGGTCGACGTTCTTACCCGCTGAACGATCTCGCACGGGAGAAAGTCGATGAATCGCACGATGGGCGCGGCCCTTGCCGCGACGCGCTGGCTGCTGCCGTTCGCTTGCGCCGCATCCGCGGCGCCGGCGTTCGCATTCCAAATATATACAGTCGGCGCCGATGCGGGCTGCCGCTTCACGTCGATCCAGGCGGCGATCGACGCCGCCGCGGCGAGCCCCGGCGAAGACTACGTCTGGATCGCGAACAACCAGATCTATTCCGGCCAGCACATCGTCATCCAGGACCAGGACGTCATCGTCGAGGGCGGCCTCACCGACTGCTCGCAGGACAAGCCCACGTCGGTGACGACGCTGCACGGCAGCACGTCACGCGTGTTCGACATACGCGGCACGAGCAACGTCGAGCTCGCGTATCTCGGCATATCGGGCGGCACCGTCGGCGACGGCGACTACGGCGGCGGCATTCGTTTCGGCGGCAGCGGCTCGCTGACGCTGATCGACACCTCCGTCGTCGGCAATCTCGCCGGCTACGGCGGCGGCGTCGCCGTGCAGCCGAGCGGCGCGGCGCAGCTGACGCTGCTCGGCTCCTACGTGACGCTGAACGAAGCATCCCACGACGGAGGCGGCGTCTGGCTCGGCGGCGGCACGACGCTGTATTCCGACGCGCGTACGCAGATCTTCGCCAACGATACCGCTGACGCGGCCGGCGGCCGCGGCGGTGCGATGTTCATCGGCGGGCCGGCGACCGCCTACGTCACCTCGTCCGTCCACGACAACACAGCCGGCTTCGGCGGCGCGATATATACGTACGGAGAGGTCGCCGTGAACTTGTACTCGTCCGACGCGAGCTCGCAGGTCTCGGTGTCGCGCAACAAGGCGGCGGGTGACGGCGGCGCCGTCTATCTGTACGCGCGCACGACGGCGGCGACCCTGTGTGCGCAGGACTTCGCGCTCGACGCGAATTCGGCGCGCAACGGCACCGCGATCATGACCGACGGACCGCACGCGAACGTGCGCTTCAACGATCCGACGAATCCGTGCGTGCCGAGCGGATGGCCGTATCCACCCGTGGCTTGCACCAGCGGGCCGGGCTGCAACGAGATCGCCGACAACGTCTCGCAGTTCGCCGACGGCACGCCGGCCGACGGCGCGACGATCCGGATCGGCACCAGCGGCGGCAACACCGGTGCGATGTGGGCCTCGCGCTTCGCGGCGCGCCGCAATACCGGCGGATCGGTCGTCTACACCTACTACGACGCACCGCCGGCGAGCGGCGTGCTGACGACCGCGCTGCACGACTGCGTGATCGCCGACAACACGGCGTCGTGGTACAGCATCGCCTCGACCGGCGATCAGGCGAACACGGTACTCGTCGTCGACAACTGCGCGGTGACCAACGAATCGCAGCCGCCGGGGGACGTATTCCTGATCTACGGCCACGTCAGCTTCATCGAGCTGACCAACTCGATCCTGTACAACCCGGGCCTGTACGCACTGCATTTCGCCAGCGAGGTCGGCACGCTGCTCGCGCAATACGACCTGCTGAACGACGCGAACGGCGTACCCGGCACCGGCGTTGTCGCCGGCGTACCGAGCTTCGTCGACGCGGCGCACGGCGACTACCACCTGCAGCCTTACTCGGCCGGCGTCGACGTCGCGCCGGACGACGTCACGATCGACGTGCGCGACGACCTCGACGGCCATCCGCGCGTCGTCGATCTGCCCGCCGTAGCGAATGCCTACGGTCCGCTCGATCTCGGCGCGTACGAGGTGCAGTCGAGCTGCGTCGCGGCCGACACGATCTTCTGCGACGGCTTCGAAGGCTCCTAGCCCCGATTGCGCCCGGCGAACGCCGGCGCGTGCTCACGGGCGCGTCGCGCGTTCCATCTCGGCGAGCGTCGCGAGCGCCTCGTCGCGGCTGCGGCCGCACATCGACGGTGCCGGACGCAGGCTGCGGCAGACCGCAGGTCGTTCGGGACGTCCGAAGATCGCGCAACCGTTGTCGGCGGTCAGCTGCACGCAGCGCACGCCCGAGGGCTTGCCGTGCGGCATGCCCGGAATCGGCGAGCTGATCGACGGTGCGATGCAGCAGGCGCCGCAGCCGGCGCGGCAGTCCACGTCAGCGCGGCGGCGGCGCGATGTGCGCGGCCGCCGCCTCGCGCAACGCGGCGTAGACCGGCGCGGTGTGCGGGCGCTCGCCGTGCCAGAGGAAGAACGATTCGGCGGCCTGCTCGACGAGCATGCCGAGCCCGTCGACGGCGTCGGTGGCGCCGTCGGCGCGCGCGTGCTCGAGGAAACCGCGCGCGGCCGCGCCGTAGGAGAGCTCGTAGCAGAACGCGCCGGCGCAGAGGCCGGCGGGGAGCTCGGGCGCGCCGCCGCCGTGACCGGCCGCGGTCGCGTCGACGATCAGATCGAAACCGTGCGGCTCGGTGCCGGCGAGCCGTGCGTGCGCGACTCCGCCGACCGCAGCGGCGAGCGCGATCGCGCGCTCCGGCGTGCGGTTCGCGATCGTGAGCTCGGCGGCGCCGGCGTCGGCGAGCGCGAACGCGGCGGCGCGCGCGGCGCCGCCGGCGCCGAGCAGCAACACGCGGCGGCCGCGCAGATCGAAGCCGTGGCGCCCGCCGAGATCGCGCAGCAGGCCGATGCCGTCGGTGCTGTCGCCGTGCCAGCGATCGCCGACGCGGATCAGCGTGTTCACGCTGCCGGCGCGGCGTGCGCGGTCGCTGAGCTCCGCGCACAGCGCGAGCGCGTCCTGCTTCAGCGGCAGCGTCACGTTCGCGCCGGCGCCGCCGTCGCGCGCGAACGCGGCGAGCCGCGCGGCGAATCCGTCACGGGCCGCCTCGATCGCGCGATAGTCGATCTCGATGCCGAGCTGCGCGCCGAACGCGGCATGGATGCGCGGCGACAGCGAATGCGCGATCGGCTGGCCGAATACGGCGTAGCGCGCGGACGCATTCATCGCGTGCGTCGACTGCGTCG
>DASWOS010000375.1:0-2834 GCA_036398645.1 Dokdonella sp.
CATTGCCGATCTGGCCTGCTTTAGTTATGTCAAAGGCGCGCCGGAAGGGGGCGTTTCCCTCGCCACCTACCCGGCCATCCTATTCGACGTACGGCAGGATGCGCAGCGGCGGACGCGAGAACGCGAGCGTCGCGTGCTCGGCGTCGACGACGTCGTCGCGCAGCACGATGACGCGGCCGTCCGCGTCGGCCGCGAACAACCGTTCGCTGCGCTCGCCGAGCGTCAGCGTCGCCGGCGCACCCGGCGCGAAGCGCACTTCGATGCCGCGTACCGTGTGCGGCGGCGACGCGCTCGCGTAGAGCGCGTCGGCCTGCTTCAGCGCGGCGGCGATCTCGCGCCACGGCGCGACCAGCCCGTGCGGCGGCCGCAGTGCCGCATTGACGCCGAGCGCGAGCGAGCCTTTCGGCTGGTTCGTCTCGACCGGCGGGTTCTCTGCGCGCAGCGCCTCCGACAGCGGGAACTCGAGGCCGCCGTCGGCGGCGACCGGCACCTCGATCGCGCCGCTCTTCGCGCGGATCGTGATGCGGATGTCCTCGGGGCGGACGCCGGGCGCGCTGCTGCCGACGTGCTCGATCGCGATCAGCCGGTCGTACGCGGCGATCGAGCGCGCCGGCGCGAGCGCGTCGTAGAGCGCCGCATACGGCGTCGTCGCGGCCGCGCCGGCCGCAGCCGCGGCGAGCGGTACGCGCAGCATCCATCCGATCAGCGCGGCCGCCATCGCGGAGCCCGCCGCCGTACCGGCTGGCGCGAGGCGCGCCGCGCGCGGCGGCCGCTCACGCCGGCAGCCACGACGCCGCGACGGCCGCGGCGCCGCTCTCGCGATGCTCGCGCAGCTCGGCGTCGAGCGCGCGCACGATCGCCTCGGCACGCTCGACGTCGCATTCGGCGACCATGACCGCGACGAGATTCCACGCCGGCAGCTCGCCGATCGCGCCGGTCAGGTATTCGCCGCTGACGAACGCGCCGATGCCGTCGAGCGCGAGCGCGCCTTTGACGAGGTTCGCGTCGATGATGTTCTCGGCACGATGGACGATTCTCATCCGCTGCCCCTGCGTTCGCGCGCGCCGCGCCGCGGTCGCGCCGCCGCTCCGATCCTAGCAGGTTGTCGGAAAAGGACACCCGTGCCCTGCCCGACTCACGCGGTCGCGGCGACGCAGAGCGGCCGTGTGACGTTTCGTTTCGCGGCGCGCCGCCGGGTCGACGCTCCGCCGCGGCGAACCTATGATGCACGGTCGGCGCCGGCACGTGTCGCGGCCGCCTCCGGAACCCGCATGTCCCTGCCGCTGCCCGACGACGAGCTCGCCGAACAGGTCCGCGAAAGCGTGCTGACGCTGCTGATCGAGCGCGGGCCCGGGCGCAGCATCTGTCCGAGCGAGGCGGCGCGCCTGCTCGCCGTGCGGATCGGCTGCCGCTGGCAGGAGCTGATGCGGCCGGTGCGCACGATCGCGGCGATGCTCGCCGACGCCGGCCTGATCGAGGTCACCCAGCACGACGCCGTCGTCGACATCCGCGAAGTGCGCGGCCCGGTGCGGCTGCGCCTGCACC
This sequence comes from Dokdonella sp., assembly GCA_036398645.1. Taxonomy (GTDB): domain Bacteria; phylum Pseudomonadota; class Gammaproteobacteria; order Xanthomonadales; family Rhodanobacteraceae; genus Dokdonella_A. Next base: position 1,546 of record DASWOS010000375.1, read on the forward strand.
CGCTGCCCGGCCGCCGCAACGACTACGCGGCCTGATCCGCCCCGCCGCGGTTCGCTTTCGCGCGGCGTATCGCTACACTCGCCGTTTTCCCCGCACGGACGCCGCACCGCTTCGGCGATCAGGCATGACCGCAGCTGTCGCAACCGCCCCCGCTCCCGCCGCCGCCAACTTCATCCGCCAGATCGTCACCGCCGACCGCGCCGCCGGCAAGCACGGCGGCCGCGTCGCGACGCGCTTTCCGCCGGAGCCGAACGGCTACCTGCACATCGGCCACGCGAAGGCGATCTGCCTCGACTTCGGCATCGCCGCCGAGTTCGGCGGCCCGTGCAACCTGCGCTTCGACGACACCAATCCGGCGCGCGAGGATCCCGAGTTCGTCGAGGCGATCAAGGCCGACGTGCACTGGCTCGGCTTCGACTGGGCCGAGCTCAGGCACAGCTCCGACTACTTCGAGGTGTTCTACCGCTGCGCGTTGAAGCTGATCCGCGCCGGCGCCGCGTTCGTCTGCGATCTGTCGGCCGACGAGGTGCGCGCGTACCGCGGCACGCTGACCGAGCCCGGGCGCGATTCGCCGTACCGCGGCCGCAGCGTCGAGGAGAACCTCGACTTGTTCACGCGCATGCGCGCCGGCGAGTTCGCCGACGGCGCGCGCACGCTGCGCGCGAAGATCGACATGGCCGCCGGCAACATCAACCTGCGCGATCCGGCGATCTACCGCATCCGCAAGGTCGCGCACCAGAACACCGGCGACGCGTGGCCGATCTACCCGATGTACGACTACGCGCACTGCATCTCCGACGCGGTCGAGGGCATCACGCACTCGCTGTGCACGCTCGAGTTCGAGGACCACCGTCCGCTGTACGACTGGTTCCTCGACCAGCTCGACCTGCCCGGCGACCGCGAGCTGACCCGGCCGCTGCGCGAGGCCGGCCTGCGCTGCGAGCCGAGCCGGCCGCAGCAGATCGAGTTCGCGCGCGGCAACCTCGACTACACGGTCATGAGCAAGCGCAAGCTGATGGCGCTCGTGCAGGACGGGCTCGTCGACGGCTGGGACGACCCGCGCCTGCCGACGCTGGCCGGCGTGCGCCGGCGCGGTTATCCGCCGGCGGCGATCCGCGCGTTCTGGGACCGCGCCGGCGTGACCAAGCAGAACTCCGTCATCGAGTACAGCGTGCTCGAAGCCTGCGTGCGCGACGAGCTCGATGCGCGCGCGCCGCGGCGCATGGCCGTGCTCGACCCGCTGAAGCTCGTGCTCACGAACCTCGACGAGGCGCACGACGAGGCCGTCG
>DASWOS010000376.1:0-10918 GCA_036398645.1 Dokdonella sp.
CCATGGCAGACAACACGAACGGCAACGGCGCGGCGAACGGCCAGGCCGTCCCGCAGCAGGCTCAGGCGCAGCTGAACCTGCAGCGCATCTACGTGAAGGACGCGTCCTTCGAAGCGCCGGGCGCGCCGCAGATCTTCCAGCAGCAGGGGCAGCCGAACGTCGAGCTGAACCTGAGCCAGCGCGTCGCGCAGATCGCGGCGGACACCTACGAGGTCGTGCTCAGCGTCACCGCGACCTGCAAGGTCGAGGACAAGACCGCCTATCTCGCCGAGGTGCACCAGGCCGGCATCTTCGGCCTGTCCGGCTTCGATGCGCAGGGCCGCGACGCGGTGCTCGCGACGTACTGCCCGAACGTGCTGTTCCCGTACGTGCGCCAGGCGGTCTCCGAGATGGTGCAGAACGGCGGCTTCCCGCCGTTCTTCCTGCAGCCGATCAATTTCGACGCGCTGTACGCCGAGCAGCAGCGCCGCCGTGCGGACGCGCCGGGCCAGAACGCGAACGCCTGAGCGCGGCACGCGTCGCGGCCCGCGGAAACGCCGATGAGCGCGGCCGGTGCGGTCGCGGTGCTCGGTGCCGGCTCGTGGGGCACCGCGCTCGCGGCGCAGCTCGCGCGGCGCGGCGTGCCGACGACGCTGTGGGCGCGCTCGCCGCAGGCGATCGTCGCGATGGCGACGACGCGGCGCAACGCGCGCTACCTTCCCGAGTTCGAGCTGCCCGACACGCTGCAGCTGTCGGCGCTGCTCGAGCCGCTCGCGCGTGACGCGGGCACGATCCTGATCGCGGTGCCGAGCCATGCGTTCCGCGACCTGCTCGACGCGATCGCGCCGTGGCTCGCGCCCGGCGTCGGTGTCGCCTGGGCGACGAAGGGCTTCGATCCGGGCTCGCGCCGCTTCCTGCACGAGCTCGTCGCCGAGCGCCTGCCCGGCCACGCGGCCGCGGTCGTCACCGGCCCGTCGTTCGCGCGCGAGGTCGCGCTCGGGCTGCCGACCGCGGTGACCGTGCACTCGGCCGACGCGGCGTTCGCGCAGGACGTCGCGCAGAAGCTGCACTCGCCGTTCTTCCGCGCGTACACCGGCAGCGACGTGCTCGGCGCCGAGCTCGGCGGCGCGATGAAGAACGTGCTCGCGGTCGCGACCGGCGTCGCCGACGGCATGCAGATGGGCCTGAACGCGCGCGCCGGCCTGATCACGCGCGGCCTCGCCGAGATGCTGCGCCTCGGCGCCGCGCTCGGCTCGCGGCCGGAGACGCTGATGGGGCTTGCCGGGCTCGGCGACCTCGTGCTGACCTGCACCGGCGACCTGTCGCGCAACCGCCGGCTCGGCCTCGCGCTCGGCCGCGGCGTCGCGCTCGCCGAGGCGATCGCCGAGATCGGCCAGGTCGTCGAGAGCGTCGAGACCGTCGACACGATCGTGCAGCTCGCCCGCGCGCACCGCGTCGAGCTGCCGATCAGCACGCTCGTGCAGCGCGTGCTGCACGAGGAGCTGACGCCGGCCGAAGGCATGCAGGCGCTGCTCGCGCGCGAGCAGAAGCCGGAGTATCCGCTCGTCGCGGCTCAGGCCGCGCCGGCGAACCCGGACTGCCGCCAGGCTTCGTAGACGACGATCGCGACCGCGTTCGAAAGGTTCAGGCTGCGGTTGCCGGGACGCATCGGCAGGCGCAGGCGCCGCTCCGGCGCGATCTGCTCGAGCACGGGCTGCGGCAACCCGCGCGTCTCCGCGCCGAACAACAGCGCGTCGCCGTCGGCGTAGGCGACCGCGTCGTAGCGCACGCCGCCGCGCGTCGACAGTGCGAACACGCGCCGCGGCGCGACCGCGGCGGCGAACGCATCGAGGTCGTCGTGCACGGCGAGCGTGGCGAATTCGTGGTAGTCGAGCCCGGCGCGGCGCAGCTTCGCGTGGTCGAGATCGAAGCCGAGCGGGCGCACCAGGTGCAGCGCGGCGCCGCTGTTCGCGCAGAGGCGGATCACGTTGCCGGTGTTCGGCGGGATTTCCGGCTGGAACAGGACGACGTGCAGCACGCGCGCATTATCGGAGCACTGCGTTCGGACGCAACGCGTCGCTCTCGAGCGGCTCCGCCTCGGCCGCGTGCGACCACGCCTTCGGCGCTTCGGCCGTCGTCGTGCGCGCGGCGACGGCGACGTCGGTCGGCGCCGGCGCCGGCGGCGTCGACGCGACGTCGGGCTTCGGTGCGCGCGCGGTCACGGTCACGGTCGGCAGCAGCGTGACGCGCAGCGGCGCGGCGTCGGCGATGCGCGAGCGCGGCGGCGCGTCCGGCCGCGCGGCGTTCGCGAACACCGACACCGTCGGCAGCAGTGTCGCCGCGACCGGCGCGTCCTTCGCGATCGTCGCGGCGGTGGTCTGCGCGTGCGCGGCGGCGCAGGTGGCGAACGCGAACGCGGCGGCGAACGCGGCGACGCGCATCGAAACGGCATGAGTCTTCATTTTGATTCTCCTGTGCGGCATGGTCCTGAGCCATTAGAGCAAGGTGCGTGCCAAGCTCTCGACGGCCTCCATTTGCCGTCTAGTAGATGCACGATCAAGCAGTTGCGTTGCTAGGCCGGAAGTCATCGCCCACGGCTGCGGACGCGTTCGCGGATGTCCGCGAGTGTCCGCGGCGGTGCGCGAGCGGCGGCGGGCCGGTCAGCCCGCGGCGAGCGCGGCGAGCAGGCGCCGGATCTCCGCGCCGTCGCTGCGCACCTCGCCGGCCTGCATCTCGACGAGCCGCGGCGGCCGGTGGCGCATGCGCGAGGCGAGGGCCCGCTTGGCCGACGCGTGGAACTCGCGCGCGCCGGTGCGCCGGCGCAGCGCCGCGACGTTGCCGGCGTCGATGCCGGCGCCGGGCATCACGACGATGCGGCCGGCGGCCTGCGTGAGGAGCGCGCGAATCCGCTCGGCGCCGTCCGCGGCGGTCGCGGCGCCGCCCGAGGTCAGCACGCGCTCGCAGCCGAGCGCGATCGCGTCCTCGAGCGCTCGGGCGGCGTCGCGCGCGAGATCGATCGCGCGGTGGAACGTGACGCCGAGCGGCCCGGCCGCCACGATCAGCTCGCGGCAGCGCGCGCGGTCGACCTCGCCGTCGGCGTCGAGCGCGCCGAGCACGACGCCGTCGCAGCCGAGCCGGACGCAGGCCTCGACGTCGCGCCGCATCGTCTCGAGCTCGAGCTCGTCGTAGAGGAAGTCGCCGCCGCGCGGCCGGATCAGCACGTACAGCGGGATGCGCAGCCGCTCGCGCGCGAGCGCGATCGCCGCGTACGACGGCGTGACGCCGCCTTCGGCGAGGCTCGCGCAGAGCTCGACGCGTGCGGCGCCGGCCTGCTCGGCGGCGAACGCCGACGCCGGCGAGTTCGCCGCGATCTCGAGCAGCGGCGGCGCGGCGGCGCGCATCGCGTCTAGTAGACGCTGCCGGCCGGGATCAGCGCGTCCGGCCGGCGCGCATCGCAGACCGCGTACGAGAAGCCTTTCTGGATCGCCCAGGCGCCGACCTCGCCGTGCCGGTTCAGCGCGAGGAAGCCGACCTGGATTTCCTTCGCGACCTCGGGCCGGTGCCGCACGATGCGCGCGACGGCCTCGCGGCACGCGGCCTCCGGCGAGCGGCCCTGCCGCATCAGCTCGACGACGAGGAAGCTGCCGGCGTTGCGGATGACCTCCTCGCCGACGCCGGTCGAGGTCGCCGCGCCGACCTCGTTGTCGACGTAGAGCCCGGCGCCGACGATCGGGCTGTCGCCGACGCGGCCGTGCCGCTTCCAGGCCATGCCGCTGGTCGTGCACGCGCCGGAGAGATCGCCGCGCGCGTCGATCGCGAGCATGCCGATCGTGTCGTGGTCGGCCGCACCGCCGGGTTTCGCCGCGGCATCCGCGCCGGCGCCGTAGCTGCGCACCTCGCCGTTGACGACGGGACGGTACTTCGCGGTCGCGAGCCATTCGCGCCAGGCGCGCTCGGCGTCGGCGGTCAGCAGGTCCTCCTCCGCGAAACCCTGCTCGCGCGCGAACTGCAGCGCGCCGTCGCCGACCAGCAGCACGTGCGGCGTGCGCTCCATGACGCGGCGCGCGACCGAGACCGGGTGCGCGATGCGCTCGAGCGCGGCGACCGCGCCGCAATTGCCGTGCTCGTCCATGATGCTCGCGTCGAGCGTCACGCGGCCGTCGCGATCCGGGTAGCCGCCCTTGCCGACGCTGTGGTTGCGCAGGTCCGCTTCCGGCACGCGCGCGCCGGCTTCGACCGCGTCGAGCGCGCGGCCGCCGCGTCCGAGCACGGCCCACGCGGCCTGGTTCGCGGCGACGCCGAAGTCCCAGGTCGAGGCGACGCGCGGCACCGCGCGGTCGCCGCGCGCCCGCGCGCGCGTGGGAACGGCGGCCGCGAGCAGCAGCGATGCCGCCGCGGTATGGCCGAGGAATCGACGTCGATCGGTCATGCGAGATCCTTCGTGCGGCGGCCGCCGCGGAACGTGCGCGACGCCCGCCGCCGCGCTAGGGCGACGGCGGCGGAACGTCGCCGCGCAGCAGGTAGCTCGTGTACAGCATGTAGCCGTCGCGCGCGGTGACCTGCGTCGTCATGTCCGTGAAGCCGGATTCGCTCCACCACGGCTGCCCGCGCAGTGCGGCGACCGCCTGCTGCCACTCCTGCCCGGATTCCGCGCGCGCACCCTGGCCGGCGAGGTCGTTGTCGGCGGCGAGCACCTGGCACAGCGTCGCGCGGCATTCGACGTGGACCAGCGCGAGATGATCACCCATGCCTTCGGGCAGGCCGTCGAGCCATTCGTCGAGCGCGTTCTGCAGATGCGCTTCGGCCGGCGCGGACCAGGCGCCGTCCTTCTGCTCGCCGTCGAAGCGCTTCCAGAGGTCGCGCGCCGGGTCCGGCAGGCGGCCCTGCTCCGGTTCGGCCTCTTGCTCGGCGAGCAGTGCGGCGAACAGGTCGGTCGCGCGATCCGGGTCGGCCGGCGGCGTCGCCGGCGTCTCGGCGGGCGCATCGGAATCGGCCGGCGCGGCGGCCGGCGCCGGTTCGGCATCGTCGGTCGCCGGCGGTGCCGGCGCGCTCTCGCTCGGCGTGGCCGTCGCTTCGGCGAGTGGCGGCGGCGGCGCGGCGACCGGTGCCGGCGGCGGTGACGCAGGCGCCGTCGTCGCGGCGGCCGGCGCAGCCGCCGGCGGCGTCCGCGGCGCGAGCGCATACGCCGCGGCGAGCACGGCCGCGGCCAGCACGCCGAGGATGAGAACGCGCGGGTTTCGCATGTCGGGCTCCGCCGGCAACGGGAAGCCGCGAGTTTCCCCCAGCGCCGACCAAATCGGAAGCCGCGCGGCGTCGACGTCGACGCACGCCGCGGCGAACGCCACGCGAGCCTGCTCGGTCGCGGCCGCGCGGCCGCCGTGCTTCGTCGAGCGGCGCACGGCCAGGCGCCGCCCGCGAGTACCACTCGCGGATCGCGACAGGCCCGTCGCGCCGACCGCGCTCACGGCGCTCGCGGCGTCGAGCGAAGCGCGTGAGCGGAGCGCGACGCGCACTCCCGACGAACGCGACCAGCGCGATCAACGCATCGACCACGCCGGCCGCGGTCGATCTCGCCGCCGGATCGAACGAGGCGACCGCAGCGCCGCCGACGCGCGCGAGCAGCGCATCGACTCGGCGCGAGCGGCGCGACCGCGACGGCGCGAGCGTCCGTTGCGGCGGCCGCCGCCTGCGCGTAGCCTGCCGGCCCGTCTCGTCCGGCCGCGAATGCGCCGGTCCGCCCTTTTTTCCAGGAGCCTTCATGCGCACACCGATCGCCGCCGCCCTGCTGACCCTCTGTCTCGCCCGCGGCGCTACGGCCGCGGCGCCGGACGCGGTCGACATTCCGTTCACGCGCTTCACGCTGCCGAACGGATTGACCGTGATCGTCAGCGAGGATCACAAGGCGCCGGTGGTCGCGGTCAGCGTCTGGTATCACGTCGGCTCGGCCGACGAGCCGGCCGGCAAGACCGGCTTCGCGCATCTGTTCGAGCACCTGATGTTCCAGGGCTCGGAGAACCACAAGGACGAGTTCTTCCGCCCGTTCGAGCTCGCCGGCGCGACGGACCAGAACGGCACGACCTGGTTCGACCGCACGAACTACTTCGAGACCGTGCCGACGACCGCGCTCGACATGACGCTGTGGATGGAGTCCGACCGCATGGGCCACCTGCTCGGCGCGATCGGCCAGCACGAGCTCGACGAGCAGCGCGGCGTAGTGCAGAACGAGAAGCGCCAGGACGAGAACCAGCCTTACGGCCGCGTCGACGAGCGCATCAGCGCGAACGCGTTCCCGGCGAACCATCCGTACCACCACGAGACGATCGGCTCGATGAAGGACCTCGACGCCGCCTCGCTCGCCGACGTGAAGCAATGGTTCCAGAGCTACTACGGCGCGGCGAACGTGACCGTCGCGCTGGTCGGCGACATCACGCCCGACGTCGCGAAGGCGAAGATGCTCGCGTACTTCGGCGACATCCCGCCGGGTCCGCCGGTCGCGCGCCAGCAGCCGTGGATCGCGCCGCGCACGGAGTCCGCGCGCGATACGATGCAGGACCACGTCGCGCAGACGCGGATCTACCGCGAATGGAACGTGCCGGGCCTCGCCGACGACGACGAGAATCTGCTCGAACTCGCCGCCGCCGTGCTCGGCGGCGGCAAGACCTCGCGGCTGTACGAGCGCCTGGTCTATCGCGACAAGCTCGCCGACGACGTCTCCGTCGACGTCGAATCGTTCGCGCTCGCGTCGCAGTTCCAGCTGCAGGCCGACGTCAAGCACGGCGTCGACGCGGCCAAGGTCGAGGCCGCGATCGCCGACGAGTGGCGCAAGTTCCTCGACGAAGGCCCGAGCGCGGACGAGCTCGACCGCGTCAAGGTGCGCGCGCGCGCGCACTTCGTCCGCACGCTCGAGAAGGTCAACAACAAGGCGACGATCCTCGCCGAAGGACAGGTCTACCGCGGCGATCCGGCCGCGTACCGCCACGACCTCGCCGTGATCGAGCGCGCGACGCCGGCGAGCGTGCTCGCCGCGGCGAAGAAGTGGATCTCGCGCGGCGACTACACGCTGACGGTCACGCCAGCCGCGGCGGACGCCGATCTCGCCGACGACGAGATGGAGAAGCCGGGCCGCCCGGCGCTGCCGGGCCGGCCCGAGCCGAAGCGGCCGCCGCAGCAGACGTTCCGCACGGTCGCCGCCGACGTCGACCGCAGCAAGGGCCTGCCGGCGGTGACCGCGTTCCCGGACCTCGGCTTTCCGAAGCTCGAGCGCGGCCGGCTAAAGAACGGCATCGAGGTGGTGCTCGCCGAGCGCCACGCGATACCGACCGTGCAGGTGCAGATGCTGTTCGACGCCGGCTACGCATCGGACCAGGGGCGCAAGCTCGGCACGTCCGCGTTCACGATGGCGATGCTCGACGAGGGCACGGCCGAGCTCGACTCGCTCGAGATCGCACGGCGTTCCGAGCGGCTCGGCGCCGAGATCGGCGCCGGCTCCGGCCTCGACAGCTCGACGGTCGGCCTCGACGCGCTCGTCTCCGAGCTCGATCCGTCGCTGCGCCTCTACGCCGACATCGTGCGCAACGCGGCGTTCCGCGACGCGGACTTCGCGCGCATCCGCGGCCAGTGGCTCGCGCGCATCGCGCAGGAGAAGACGCAGCCGACCGGTCTCGCGCTGCGCACGCTGCCGCCGCTGCTGTACGGCGCCGGCCACGCCTACGCGATCCCGTTCACCGGCTCCGGCACGGAGGCGTCGATCCAGGCGCTGACGCCGGAGGACCTGCACGCCTACGTGCGCGACTTCATCCGCGCGGACAAGGCCAAGATCCTCGTCGTCGGCGACACGACGCTCGACGCGATCGTCGCGAAGCTCGACGCGGCGTTCGGCGACTGGAAGGCGCCGGAGTCCGCGGCGCCGGCGAAGAACGTCGCCACGGTCGGCGTGCCGAAGCGGCCGCGCGTGTTCCTGATGGACCGGCCCGGCGCTTCGCAGTCGATGATCCTCGCCGGCATCGTCGCGCCGTCGACGAAGGCGAGGAACAACCTCGAGATCCAGACCATGAGCGGCGCGTTCGGCGGCAGCTTCACCTCGCGGCTCAACATGAACCTGCGCGAGGACAAGCACTGGGCGTACGGCGCGTTCAGCTTCCTGCAGAACGCGATCGGTCAGCGCCCGTTCCTGATGTACGCGCCGGTGCAGACCGACAAGACCGCCGAGTCGGTCGCCGAGATCCTGCGCGAGGCGAAGGAGGTCGTCGGCCCGCGGCCGCTGACGCACGCGGAGATCGAGACGATCAAGGTCGGCCAGGTGCGCAGCATGCCGGGGGAATACCAGACCGCGAAGGCCGTGCTCGGCGCGATCACCGGCATCGTGCTCTACGACCGCCCGGACGACTACGTGCAGACGCTGAAGCCGCGCATCGAGGCGCTGAAGGACGCCGACGTCGAGGCCGCGGCGAAGCAGGTCATCCAGCCCGATGCGCTGACCTGGGTCGTCGTCGGCGATCTCAAGAAGATCGAGGCGCCGATCCGCGCGCTGAAGATCGGCGACGTGCAGGTCGTCGACGCCGACGGCGGCACGCCGCGCTGAGCGGCGTTCAGCCGGACGCGGCTATGCTGCCCGCGTCCGGCCCGCGGCGGCCATCAGGAGAAGCGCGATGAAACGGTGGATCACGGCCGCGGCCGTCGCGGTCGCGCTCGGCGCTTGCAGCTGGGGCATCCGGCTCGATTCCGGCGGCGAGAAGGTCCGCGCCGCCTGGACCGGCGACGTCGCCGGCTGCAAGGACATGGGGCGCATCACGGTGTCGGTGCTCGACCACGTCGGCCCGGTCGGCCGCAGCGACCTCAAGGTCGGCGACGAGCTCGAGGTCATGGCGCGCAACGAGGCGGCGAGCCTCGGCGCCGACACCGTGCAGCCGGTCGGCGAGCCGCACGACGGCGAGCAGACCTGGAACGCGTTCCATTGCGGCCGCGTCTCGCGCGGCGAGCCGCCGCCGATGCGCATCCAGCAGCGCGGCGCGAACGGCGCAGCGCCGGTCGAGACGTATCCGGTCAAGGAGCATTGACGCAGGAGAGAAAGGCGACAGCGCACCGAACGGAGACGAACCGAATTCATTCCGGCCGGCCCGAATCTCGTGCGCTGCCGCCGTCCTCAGTCTCGATCCGAGCTAAGAAGATAGCTCCGAAAAATTCCGCAAACGCGTTACTCAGCCGCAGCAAATAACTGCTCCAACGACTCCGCAGGAACTGCGGAATGCACGCAGTCACCAATACTAGTATTGAACTGCGCACGCTCGATGCAGCTGGCCAGCGCCTCCGCGTAGGGCTTTAGCCGAGCCGGCATGACCTTCGCGAGCCCACGCGCCTTTTGCTTCAACACGCCAAATTTCCGAGCATCCAATTCATTTATACGATAGGCCAAAGCCTGGGTTTCTATAAAATATCGTGTCGAAAAGTTACCGGGCATCTCTCTATCGGGAGCGTTATCCGACAACAGTTGGGCCAGACTTTCCCAACCGCGATATTGCTGGGACAAGCTGTTTTGATCCGCCGCCTCGACCTGAGCTCCCACGTAAAAGCCGACCGAATAGCCCGTAACTAGGAAAACAGAAAGGCAAACAATAAAAAAATATATTTCACGCTCATGGAACCACGCCGTTTGCCGCGCCTCGCTCTTTCCAACCTCATCCAAATTCATTCTAGGCGCATATGCGCCGCCCGCATCGTCAAGCGTCGCCGCCGGCATCGTGCTGCCGAATCCTGAGGCCGATGACCTCGCGCGCGGAATTCGCAGACCTGCTCGTCCGCGGCGCGCCGGCAAGTCGCACTTCGACGCGCAGCTCGGCGCGAGCGGGCTCTGGATGGCGTTCCCGCGAGATCCGCCCGGTGACTGTCCGCATCGACGAGCGAACGCGCGCCGCGCCGACGCGGCCGGCGCTCAGCGCGGCGTGGCCGTGCTCGTCGCGCGCTCGCGCGGCAGCGGCGAGCCGCCGCCGGTCCGCGGTACGCGCACGTGCACCGGCGCGACCGGCGCCGGGCGCGGACGCACGAAATCGTCGAACGGCTCGATCTCGCTCGCCGCGTCGAAGCGGCACGGCCCGTCCGCGGCGCCGGACGCCGCGAGCGTCTCGCACTGCTGCTGCAGCGCGTTCGCGTCCGGTTGCGCGGCGCCGTCCTTCCATGCGCGCAGCGCCTCCCATCCGGCCAGGCCCTCGGCGTCGGTGAAGCCGCAATGCGTCGGCGTGTCCTCGTCGACGAGCACGCTGGTCACCTGATCGGCCGGCAGCACGCGGCGCACGAACTCCTGGTTGCTCGGGATCACGAGCTCGTCGCGGCTCGTGTGCATCGACAGGATCTTCGCGTCGCCGACGTGACCTATGAAGTCCGAGGTCGCGTGCAGCCGCTCGGCCGCGTCGGCGTCGGCGACGATGCGCGCGATGCCGGCCTGGATCGCCGGATCGTCGCTGTAGTCGACGCCGGCGGTCGTGAACGGATTGCGTCCGCCGAGCTTGTCCGGCGCGCGCACGAGATCGCTCATGACGTAGAGCGCGTAGCCGATGTTCGTGACGAGGAAGTCCTCGTCGGTGATGTGCGCGAACGCCATCAGCTCGTCGAGCCGGCGCTGCATCGCGCCGTTGCGCAGCGACGACGGCAGGTTCACCCCGGTGCACTGGTTCAGCGGCACCAGCGCCTCGACCAGCCGCGCCTGATCGAACAGGTCGCCGAGATCGTCCGGGATGTCGTCGAGGTCGAGCGCCCACGGCAGCGGCTGCGCGCCGGTCGGCATCTCGCCGGCGTCGTGGCAGACCACGTCGTAGGCGAGCCGCACGTCGATCGCGGTGTCCCAGATGCGCGAGCCGGCCGCGGCCGGGCACAGCGCGTACGCGCCGCGGACCGGCGGAAAGTCGCGCGCCTCGGCGAGCTTCAGCGCGACGAGGCCGCCGAGCGA
>DASWOS010000377.1:0-11329 GCA_036398645.1 Dokdonella sp.
CGGCGGCTCGTTCGCGGTGCCGGGCTTTCCGAACGTGATTCCGGACCTCGCCGCGGCGATGAAGTACAACCCGAACCTGCACGTGATGCTGAACTCGGGCTACTTCGATCTCGCGACGCCGTTCTTCACCGCGGACTACGAGATGAAGCATCTGCCGATTCCGGCCGCGCTGACCAAGAACATCGAGACGCACTACTACGAATCCGGCCACATGGTCTACGCGCACGAGCCGTCGCTGAAGCAGCTGCACGACAACGTCGCCGCGTTCATCCGCGCGACCGACAACGGCGCCGGCGGCTGACGCGGCGCGTTCGGTCCGGCCGCGGCGGGCGGGCCGCGGACGGGCGCACGGCGTCGTCGACCGCCGAGGGTCAATGCTCGATGCTCGACCGCCGCCGCTGACCGCCGCGGGTCGTCGTGTTCGGCGTGTACGCGCGCGCGGCGGCGTCGTCGCGGCTGAAGCCGGCCCCTACAGGTGCGCGACGGCGACGGATCTTCCGCCACCTGTAGGAGCCCGCTTCAGCGGCGAATGCGCGACGTCGCGGATGTGCCGGCGCACGCACGGCGGGACGGGATCGCGATCGCGGCTGAAGCCGGCTGCTACGGCGGGTGGGTTGGCGCGCGCGGATTTCGTGTAGTGTCCGGCGCACGCCGCACGGTCCGCGGCGCGGAGCGTGTTCCGATGCGCAGTTTCGCTTCGTTCGGCCGGTTCGCGGTGCTTCCGCTCGCGCTGGCGTGCGCCGGCGCCTCGGCGGATGCGATCGAGCCGGGCCTGCTCGCGCGCGCGACGCAGGACGGCCGCGCCGATGCGCTGATCGTGTTCGGCTCGTCGCGGCTGCCGCTCGCGCCGTTCGATCCGCGCGCGGACGTGCGCGTGCGCCGCCGCGCCGAGGTCGCCGCGCTGCGCGCGCGCGCCGACGCCGAGCAGGCCGGCGTACGCGCCTGGCTCGACGCGCGCGGCGTCGCCTACCGCGCATATTGGATCGCGAACCTGATCCAGGCGCGGCTGTCGGCGCGCGAGCTCGCCGCGCTCGCCGCGCGCACCGACGTGGCGCGGATCGCGGCGAACCCGCGCCTGCCGTCGCGGCTGCCGCGGCCCGCCGTCGCGTCCGCCGCGGCGGACGCGCCGCGCTCGCTCGCATGGGGCGTCGAGCGGGTCGGCGCGCCGGCGGTCTGGGCCGCGGGCGACACGGGGCAGGGCGTCGTCATCGGCGGCGAGGACACCGGCTACCAGTGGGACCATCCGGCGCTGAAGACGCATTATCGCGGCTGGAACGGCACGAGCGCGGAGCACGACCGTAACTGGCACGACGCGATCCACGACTCGAGCGGCAACCCGTGCGGCAACGACGCGCCGGCGCCGTGCGACGACTACGGCCACGGCACGCACACGGCCGGCACGTTCGTCGGCGACGACGGCGAGGGCGTGCAGATCGGCGTCGCGCCGGGCGCGCGCTGGATCGGCTGCCGCAACATGGACGCCGGCGCCGGCACGCCGGCGCGCTACATAGAATGCATGCAGTGGATGCTCGCACCGACCGATCGTGACGATCGCGATCCGGACCCGGACCTCGCGCCCGACGTCGTCAGCAACTCGTGGACCTGCTCGCCGGGCGAAGGCTGCACGACCGGCGCCGAGATCGAGGCCGCGGTCGACAACCTCGTCGCCGGCGGCGTGTTCTTCGTCGCCGCCGCCGCGAACGACGGACCGAGCTGCGGCTCGATCACCGCGCCGCCGGCGATCTACGCGGCGAGCTTCGTCGTCGGCGCGACCGACGACACCGACGCGCTGGCGATGTTCTCGAGCCGCGGTCCGGTCGCCGGCGACGCGACGATCCGGCCCGACGCGTCGGCGCCGGGCGTCGACGTCTATTCCGCGTGGCCGCCGAACGATTACCGGTACCTCAGCGGCACGAGCATGGCGACGCCGCACGTCGCCGGCGTCGCCGCGCTGATGATCGCGGCGAACCCCGGCCTCAAGGGCCATCCGGACCAGGTCGCCGCGATCCTGCGCGCGACCGCGGCGACGGCCGGCGTGACCGATCCGTGGAACTCCGGCTGCGGCGGGCTGACGATCGCGGACTGGCCGAACGACCAGGTTGGCTACGGCCGCGTCGACGCCGGCGCGGCGGTGCGAGCCGCGCTCGCCGCCGATGTACTCTTCACGGATGGATTCGACGACTGACGACGCCGCCGCACGCGCGGCCGCCGCAGGCGACCGCGACGCGCTCGTCGTCGCGATCTCGTCGCGCGCGCTGTTCGACCTCGGCGAGAGCCACGCGCTGTTCGAGCGCGAAGGCGTCGACGCGTTCGCGCGCCATCAGATCGAGCGCGAGGACGAGCTGCTGACGCCCGGCATCGCGTTCCCGCTGGTCAAGAAGCTCTTGAGCCTGAACCGCGCGTCGCCGGACGTGCCGCGCGTCGAGGTGATCCTGCTGTCGCGGAACTCCGCCGACACGGGCCTGCGCATCTTCAACTCGATCGAGCACTACGGGCTCGACATCGTGCGCGCCGCGTTCACGCGCGGCGAGCCGACGCTGCCGTACGTGCACGCGTTCGGCGCCGACCTGTTCCTGTCGGCGAATCCGGAGAGCGTCGCCGCCGCGCTCGCCGCCGGCGTCGCCGCGGCGACGATCCTGCCGTCGCACGCGCCGCGGCGCGCGTCGGACCAGCTGCGCATCGCGTTCGACGGCGACGCGGTGCTGTTCGGCGAGGAGTCCGAGCTGATCTCCGAGCAGGGCGGGCTCGAAGCGTTCCACCGCCACGAGACCGAACGCGCGCGCGAGCCGCTGAGCGGCGGGCCGTTCCGCGGCTTCCTCGACGCGCTGCACCGGCTGCAGGACGCGTTCCCGAGCGAGTCCTCGCCGATCCGCACCGCGCTCGTGACCGCGCGCTCGGCGCCGGCGCACAAGCGCGTGATCCTGACGCTGCGGCACTGGGGCGTGCGCATCGACGAGGCGCTGTTCCTCGGCGGCCGGCCGAAAGGCCCGTTCCTCGAGGCGTTCGGCGCCGACATCTTCTTCGACGACTCCGCGATCAACGTCGAATCCGCGCGCCGCCACGTCGCGACCGCGCACGTGCCGCGCGGCGCGCGCTGAGCGGCGCCGCGTCGCGGCGCCGCGCGCTCAGAACGGCCCGAGCGCCTCGACCTTCGCGATCAGCGCGCGCCGCACGACCTCCTGCAGCGGCTTGTGCCAGTTCACGATCAGGTGCGGCGGGCCGGCGTCGACGAAGCCGGCCGCGTGCGCGACCTCGAGCGCGCGGCGGTCGCCGCAGTGGCCGAAGAACGCGTCGCATTCGTCGGCGTAGCGGCGGAACGCGTACTTCAGGATCAGGTACCAGACGCCGCCGGCCGCGTAGACCGCGTCGCGTTCGGCCGCGGTCATCGCGCGGATCGTGTCGCCTTCGCTGCACGAGCCGCCGGACAGGAACACCTCGCCGAACGCGCGCATGTGCGAATAGCCGGCCAGCCGCAGCGCGCCGGCCGGATCGCGGTACAGCGCGACGAGGTGATGGCCGACGTCCGGCGGCGCCGAGCCGAACTTGCGCTGGAACAGTGCGCCGGCGAGGAAGTCGGCGGCGTCGATCTCGGTGATCGTCAGGAAGCCGCGCACCGTCTGCGGAATCGTCTCGATCGCGCTCGGATCCATCGCTCGAACCTCGTCGTTTCGGATGCCGCGAGAGTAGCCGAGCGCACGCGCGGCGGCGATAGCCGTCGGCCACGCACGCGGCGTCTTCGGCTAGGCTTGCGCGTCCGCCGCGAACCTTCGAGCCGACGTGCCGCGATTCCCGCAACCCGGCGTTGCCGCCGCCCTCGACGGAGCCGACCCCGCGGAACGTGCGTGGCGCCGCGCCGGCCTCGGCGTCTGCGGCCTGATGCTCGCCGTGCACCTCGTCGGCGCGCTGAACTCGCCGGGCTGGCCGGACTTCTGGCGCGACGCGTACTGGGCGACGGCGATCGCGCACGGCGAGCGCTTTCCGCTCGCCGGTCCGCCGATCTACGGCTTGTTCGAGCTCGGGCCGTGGTGGTTCTATCTGCTCGCGCTGCCGGTGCACGTCGGCGGCGTGCTCGGTGCGATGCTCTGCGTGCAGGCGCTCGCCGCGGCGAAGTACTTCCTCGCCTGGCGGCTCGGCACGCGGCTCGGCGGTGCGCGCCTCGGTCTCGCGTTCGCGGCGAGCTTGGTGCTGTGCGGCTGGTCGGTCGTGCCGCTGATCTTTTCGTCGCACACCGCGGTCGTCGAGACCACGCTGCTGCTGCTCGCGTTCGCCGCGTGGCGCTGCGACCGCGCGCCGTCCGCGGCGAACGCGGCCGTGTTCGGCCTCGCCGCCGCGGCGGCGTTGCACGCGCATCCGGGCACGCTCGGCGAGATCGCATGCGCGGCCGGCTGGTTGCTGTGGCGGCGCCGCTCGTCGGCGACGCTGCTCCGGCTCGCGCTCGCGGCGGCGATCGTCGCGCTCGCGCTGCTGCCGCCGTGGCTCGACCGCGACGGTCTCGCCGAGGCGGCGCTGAAGCCGGCCGCGGCGTACCTCGGCAGCGACGTCGGCGTGCACGCGCCGACGCGCATCCCGCGTGCGGTCGCCGGCATCGTGCTCGGCGGCGCGTGGTGGGGGCTGCTGCTGATGACGCCGTGGCCGTTCGCGGTCGTCGCCGCGGCGTGGCTCGCGTTCGCCGCGTGCGTCGTCGTCGCGGTCGTCGCCGCGGCGCGGCGCGGTGCGGACATGCGCCGCCTGCGCCGGCTCGGCGCCGGCGCGCTGGCCGTGTTCGCGATCGAGATCGCGTTCGAGATCGCGTTGCGGCCGATCACGCCGATGTGGATGGTCTCGGCCTGCCTGCCGCCGCTCGCGTTCGCGCTCGCGATCGGCTGGTACGGCGCACTCGGCGCGCGCCGGCGCGCGGTGCGCGCGCTCGGCTGCGCCGCGCTCGGCGTCTACGTCGCGCTCGGTCTCGCGCCGTTCTCGCTGATGCTGCGCGATCTCGCCTCGGCGCGGCAGATGGTCGGCGCGAACCCGATGATGGACGTCGCCGAGAACGGCCTCCGCTACGAGAAGGTGCCGGTGCCGTTCTATCCGATCCGCAAGATCGCGCGCCTCGGCACCGAGCTGTGCGGCGAGGCGACGCTGCACGCGCGGCTCGCCGCGGTCGTCGAAGCCACGTTCGGCTCGACGGTGCGCGCTGCGTGCGGGCACTGGCCGACGCTGCGCTACGCCGGCACCGGCGGCGGCGCGCACCTCGCCGGGCTGCTGCCGCGCGCGGCCGCGGCGAGCGGCGTCGAACCTGCACGCGTCGTCGCCGGCATGGCGCTCTACGAGCGCGTCGTGCCGATCGCGCCGGCCGCCGGCAGCACGTGGCGCGCGCCGCGCCGCGCGCAGGTGACGCCGGACAGCGCGCCGGGGCCGGCCGCGCGCGCCGATTACGCGTTCCGCGCCGGCGGCGGCGACGCGGTCGTGGTGACGAACCGGCTCGGCGCCGCGGCGCCGATGACGATCGAGGCGGCCGAGGCCGGCGCTGCGCCGGCCGCGCTGCGCGCCGACGACGGCGGCTCGCGTGTCTACGTCTGCGCCGCGTGCGCGGCGGACGCGGAGGTCGACTGGCACCTGCGCCTCGTCGGCATCGCGGCGAACCTCGACGTGATCGTGCTGCCGAGTGCGCAGCACGCGAGCGCCGCGAGCGCACGCTGAGTCGGCGCCGCCGCGGCGTCAGCCGAGCGCGTCGTCGAGCAGACGCTCGAGCCCGGCCGGATCGTGCCAATGCTGCCCGCAGACGTAGCGCGGCAGCCGCCAGCGGTCGCTCGCCGCGTCGACCGGGCGGGGCTCGGTCGCGAACGCGGCGCGCACGCGGTGCTCGGCGGCGCGGCACGGCAGATAGTCCTCGACGAGGTACGCGTTCGTCTCGCCGTACGGATACGCGAACAGCGTCGCGCGGTGCGGCGCGCAGTGCCGGTCGAGCCAGTCCGCGGCGCGGCGGATCTCGGCGTCGGCGTCGGCGTAGCTGTCGATCGTCGCGAACGTACCCTTGCGCTGCTCGCGCTGCGCCGTGCGTGCGAGCGTCGCGTGGTTGTGGTCCCAGCTGTGGCTCTCGATCGCGATCAGGCCCTCGCGCAGCGCCGGGTTCCACCAGGCGTCGTCCCACCAGCCGCGGCCGATCAGGCAGGTGCGGTCGAGCTCGGCGCGCGCATCCGGCGAGACGATGACGAAGCTCGTCGCGTGCGCGGCCGCGCCGGTCTCCGCGACGAAGTCGCGCAGCACGCCGGCGAAGCCGCGCTGCATTCCGCAGGTCGGGTGGTCGACGTCGTGCCAGTCGAACCACGAGCCGTCGTCGAAGCTCAGCGCGACCGCGCCGTCGACCGCGGCCGCCGGCGCGTCGCCGAGCAGCGCGTCGACGACGCGCGCGAGCGGCACGATGCGCAGGCCGCGCCGGTGCAACCGGCGCAGGTCGACGCCGAGCGCGACGTGGTCGTTCGTCGCGTAGTCGTTGCCGCTGACGTTGTTCGAATGGTAGGTGAGGACGGGGACGCGCATCCGGGGCTCAGACCGAGTACCGCGGCTGGACGAAATCGAAGCGCGCGGCGGCGAAATCCTTCGCGGTGCGCGGCGCGGGCCGCAGGCCGCGCCGTGCGACCGCCGCGCGCGCGACCGCGGCCGGCGGCACGCCGTGCTCGCGCGCCGTGCGGTCGAGCCAGGCGTTCTCCTCCGGATCGAGGCGGATCGGCGTGCGCATCATCGTTCGAGGTCTCGTGCCGGATCGATGATAACCGCCGTGGCGAGCGTCGGCGCGCACCGCGGCGCGCTCGCGTAGCCGCCCCGGCGCCGCGGGGCTACAATGCGCGGCTTTTCCCGCCGGTCCGCACCGATGCCCGCCTCGCCGCTGAATCCGAACGACCTCTACGACGTCCGCGCGCTGCTCTCCGAGGAGGAGCGCATGGTGCAGGACACCGTCGCGCGCTTCACCTACGAGCGCGTGCTGCCGATCATCGGCGACTGCTTCGATCAGGGCCGCTTCCCGCGCGAGCTGATCCCGGAGATGGCCGAGCTCGGCCTGCTCGGCGCGTCACTGCCGACCGAGTACGGCTGCGCCGGCATGAACGCGGTCAGCTACGGGCTGATCTGCCAGGAGCTCGAGCGCGGCGACTCCGGCATCCGCAGCTTCGCCTCGGTGCAGTCGTCGCTGTGCATGTATCCGATCTACGCCTACGGCAGCGAGGAGCAGCGTCGGCGCTGGCTGCCGGACATGGCCGCCGGCGAGGTCATCGGCTGCTTCGGCCTGACCGAGCCGCACGGCGGCTCGGACCCGTCGAACATGAGGACCTACGCGCGCAAGGACGGCGGCGACTGGGTGCTGAACGGCGCGAAGATGTGGATCACGAACGGCAACCTCGCCGACCTCGCGGTCGTCTGGGCGCAGACCGACGACGGCATCCAAGGCTTCCTCGTCGAGAAGGACTTCGCCGGCTTCGCCGCGCAGGAGATCCACAAGAAGATGAGCCTGCGCGCGTCGGTGACCTCGGCGCTGTACTTCGACGGCGTGCGCGTGCCGGAGGCGAACCGCCTGCCGAACGTGCGCGGCCTCAAGGGCCCGCTCGGCTGCCTGACCCAGGCGCGCTACGGCATCACCTGGGGCCCGATCGGTGCGGCGATCGCGTGCTTCGCGGAAGCGACCGCGTACGCGAAGGAGCGCATGCTGTTCGACCGGCCGATCGCGGCGACGCAGGCCGTGCAGCTGAAGCTCGCCGACATGGCGCGTCGGATCACGCTCGCGCAGCTGCTGTCGCTCAGGCTCGGCCGGCTCAAGGACGCCGGCGCGATGCAGCCGACGCAGGTCAGCCTCGCGAAGTGGAACAACGTGCGCACCGCACTCGACATCGCGCGCGAGGCGCGCGACATCCTCGGCGGCGCCGGCATCACGACCGAGCACTGCGCGATCCGGCACGCGCTGAACCTCGAATCGGTCGTCACCTACGAGGGCACGGAGACCGTGCACCAGCTCGTCGTCGGCCGCGAGATCACCGGCCTCAGCGCGTTCTGATCAGTACGGCCGTTCGCCGACGTAGTTGCCGGGCGGATCGTAGTTGCAGACGACGAACGTCCACTGCGGGTGCGCTGCGCCGAACGGCGAGTTGCTGCTGCAGTTGGCGACGCCGCAGCCGATCTCGGCGGTGTCGCGCCAGACCATCTGCGTGTAATGGCCGCATTGCTGACCGGTCGCGCAGGTGTTGCTCGCGTAGTCGTAGTTCGCGTACTCCGAGGCCCAGGCCGCGGCCGCGTCGGTCGGCGCGCTGGGGCTCCACGGCGTGGCTGCGTAGATGTTCTCGCCGTAATCCGGATTGCCGCTGTGCTGGTACATGCATTGGTTCGCGTAGGTTTGCGCCGTCTGCGCGATGCCCGCATTCCAGTTCAGGTTCGCGAGCGGCGGGTCGGCCGGCGGGTCGACGGTCTTGCGCGCGCAGTCGTGAATGCGCAGGTCGCCCTGCCAGGCGGCCGGTGCGTCGGTGATGTCGCCGTCGAAGCCGTCGAAGTACAGGCAATCCAGGAACGCGGCGTGCGCGAGGCACGGCGACAGCAAAAACAGCAGTGCAAGCAGAGCGCTTTTCATGGTGTCGCACCGTCAGGGAGTCGTCCAGTCGCGGGGCGCAGCCTATGAATCACGGCGTGTAGTACGCGTGATTTGGATGAATCGGCGCTGAAGATGGCGGCGTCGCTGCTCGGCCGAAGCGAACGCGCGAGAATAGGCGCGGCCGGCGGCAAGTACGCTGCACGATTTCGCGTGCGCGGCCGTCGTCGACCGGACTTCGCCGATCGGCGGAGCCCCGCCGTCGCACGCCCACGAGGTGACCGAGCATGTCCGTGCGTTCGAAGCCGCCCCGCACCTGTCGACGGAGCGCCGTTCGTGCCGAGCTCCGCGATGCGGAGTTCGGCGCGCACCCGCGTCGTCGGTGCGGCTCGCGCCGCGTCGCCGAACGTCTCGGCGCGCGTTCGCCGCGCGACGCGCTCCGGCCGCCGTGCGGACCGGTGGTCGTCGAGGTCCACGGCCGGACGCGCGCGCAACGGCGTGCGCACGCGCGCACGGAGGTCGCCGCGTGATCACCGTCTACGGCTACTCGCCGTCCGGCAATTGCCACAAGCTGCGCATGCTGCTCGGTCATCTCGGCCGCGAGCATCGTTGGGTCGAGACCGACTCGAGCCGCGGCGCGACGCGCACGCCGGAATTCCTCGCCAAGAACGCGAACGGCCGCGTGCCGATCGTCGAGCTCGACGACGGCCGCGTGCTCGCCGAGTCGAACGCGATCCTGTGCTGGCTCGCCGAGGGCAGCGCCTATTTTTCGGGCGACGCGTGGCAGCGCGCGCAGACGCTGTCGTGGCTGTTCTTCGAGCAGTACAGCCACGAACCGTACATCGCGGTCGCGCGCTTCGTCTGCGGCTGGACGCCGCTCGCCGGTCCGCGCCGCGCCGAGCTGCCGCGTCTGCGCGAGCGCGGGCGGGCGGCGCTCGCGGTCATGCAGCGGCATCTCGACGCGCACGCGTGGTTCAGCGGTCCGCACTACGGCATCGCCGACGTCGCGCTGTTCGCGTACACGCACTGCGCCGACGACGGCGGCTTCGATCTCGACGCATATCCGGCCGTCGTCGACTGGCTCGACCGCGTGCGCGCGCAGCCCGGCTTCGTGCCGATGGCGCCGCTCGCGGCGGAGAACAGGGCGCTGATCGAGGCGTCGCGACGCCGGCCCATCGACCGCGACGAGGCGCCGCGATGACGCCGCAGCGGCGCGCCGTCGAGTTCGATGCCGCTGCGCGCGCCGCGCGCGTGCTTTCTTCCGTTTCCTGGCTGAATCCATCGTCATCATGAATGCAACCTCGGCTCCGATCGCCGCACGCCATCGCAATCTCAACCGCGCGGAAGTCTGCGACCAGAACTTCACCGAGTTCGTGCGGAACTGGCTCGGCGAGCCGCGCCGCGCGCCGCGCGACGACGAGCCGGTGCTGCCGGGCAGCGCGTGCAGCGCGCGCGACTTCCGCGCTCTGTTCGAGTCGCAGCTCGTCTCGCGCCATCTCGACCTGATGGCGCGCGTGCTGCGCGTGCAGAACAAGGTGTTCTACACGATCGGCTCGTCCGGCCACGAAGGCAACGCGATGGTCGCGCGGCTGACGCGGCACACGGATCCGGCGTTCCTGCACTACCGCTCCGGCGCGTTCATGGCCGAGCGCTTCCGGAAGCTGCCGGGCATGGACCCGATCATGGACTCGGCGCTGAGCTTCGCCGCGAGCAAGGACGATCCGGCCTCCGGCGGATGGCACAAGGTCTGGGGCTCGAAGCCGCTCTGGGTGCTGCCGCAGACCTCGACGATCGCCTCGCACCTGCCGAAGGCGCTCGGCACCGCGATCGCGATCGAGCAGGCGCGCCGGCTCGGCCGCGCGCTGCCGGTGCCGGCCGACTCGATCGCGATCTGTTCGTTCGGCGACGCGTCGGCGAACCATGCGACCGCGCAGACCGCGTTCAACGCGGCGCAGTGGACCGCGTACCAGAAGCTGCCGGCGCCGGTGCTGTTCGTCTGCGAGGACAACGGCATCGGCATCTCGGTCAAGACGCCGGGCGGCTGGATCGCGAATTCGTTCCGGCACCGCGACGGCCTCGACTACTTCCACGCCGACGGCCTCGATCTCGCCGCGGGCTACGCCGAGGTCGCGCGCGCGGTCGAGCACTGCCGCGCGACGCGGCGGCCGACGTTCCTGCATCTGCGCACGACCCGCATCATGGGCCACGCCGGCACCGACTTCGAGATCGAGTGGCGCAGCCTCGAGGAGCTGGTGGCGGCCGAGGCCGCCGACCCGCTGCTGCGCTCGGCGGCCATCGCGCTGGAGTCGGGGCTGTACGGCAAGACGGAACTGCTCGACCTCTACGAGGCGACCCGCCGGCGCTGCTTCGAGGCCGCCGAGATCGCCGGCCGCCGGCCGAAGCTCGCCTCGCTGGCCGAGGTGACGGCGCCGCTGGCGCCCTACAGCGAGGCCGCGGTGCGGATCGAGGCCGAGCGCGGCGACTTCGAGGACCGCCGGGCGCAGGCCCACGGCGGCGTGTCGCAGCTGCCCGAGCACCAGCCGCCGCGGCATCTGGCGATCCAGATCAACCAGGCTCTGCATGAGCTGCTGGCCAAGTATCCCGAGGCGCTGCTGTTCGGCGAGGACGTGGCGCAGAAGGGCGGCGTGTACACGGTCACCAAGGGGCTGCACAAGGCCTTCAGAGGTGCCCGCGTGTTCAATACCCTGCTCGACGAGACCACCATCCTGGGCCTGGCCCAGGGCTACGCCAACCTGGGCATGCTGCCGATCCCGGAGATCC
>DASWOS010000378.1:0-2581 GCA_036398645.1 Dokdonella sp.
AAATTATTGAAACTGATTTGATCGGTGGTCGGTGTCGTCAGCATTTTTTTCATACAAAAGACGGAAGGTAAAAATTTATTTATAAACAAATGTTGCCATTATTTTGGCATATGATATTAATCAAAGTTAGTTAGAATTATATTACAAATCGATAAAAATATTTTTTTTTATGTTGGGGCTCAATTGTTAGTTTCAAAGGTTCTACTCAATCGCATAGGACATATTCAATATTGTTTTTTCTGTTAAAATACCCTTTTGGGTTAAATCGTCACGCATCTCGACGTCGACGACGCCGGCATCGAGCGCGCGATCGCTGCGTTCCGCGCGTTCTGACGGCGGCACGGCGGCGCGGTTCCGCTGCGTGCGAGGCCACGCTGCACGCACGCGCCGGCCGTCGACGTATTCGGTGCCGGCACGAGGAGCGGTACGCACGCGCGAATCCGGAGCACGCGCGTCGGCACGGCCGAAAAAGCCGCCGGGGCGCCGTGCGCCGGCGCGGTGGCGAGCGCTACACTGGTTCCGCTCGCGCAACGGAGGTCGGGAGATGAACAAGAGCGAATTCGTCGGCGGCATGCAGGTCCGCCTGGTCGGCACGAACCAAGTCATGACGCTCAGCGGCACGCCGGACGACTGGATCTGCACCTGGGTGGAGAACGGAAAGCAGGTGAGCCAGCATTTCGCGCCCGAGGATCTCGAGCCCGCCTGAGCGGACCCGCGGCGGCGCGAACGCGTCTCGCGCGCATCCGCAGCGATCGCGCGCCGCCGCCGCGCGCGTGCCGGACGCGCCGCTGCGCGACGCCGGGCCGCGTTCCGCACGCGGCTACGCAGGGCGCGCGCGTCGTGCACGGGGCCGCGTGACGGCCTCCCGCGCGCGAACGCACGCCGGGCGAACCGCTGCGCCGCGTCGAGTGCGCGGCGCGGCGCGCGCCGAACCAGAACGGCCGGCACAGCGCGCGCAGCGCCGCGGCTGCGCCGGTACTCCGCTACGAGCGTGGCCCCTGCGGAGGTTCGGCGTCGCGGCGTGTCGTCGGCGACGCCGGCGTCGAACGGAAGCTCGCCTCGCCGAGCGGCATCACCTCGACACCGATGCGCGCGGCGCGCCGGGAACCGCGCGTCGTCGAAGGCGGCGTGTTCGTCACCTCGCGGCGAGAGTCGTGACAGCCGGCGCCGACCGACGCTGTGCGGCCGTGCGCCTCAGGCGGCCAGACCGTAGCTGCGCAGCAACGCGTCCGGCTGCGGTTCGCGGCCGCGGAACTCGACGAAGCTCTCCAGCGCCGGCCGCGAGCCGCCGACCGCGAGGATCGCCTTGCGATACGCCTCGCCGACCTCGCGGCTGAACACGCCTTCGCGTTCGAAGCGGTCGAACGCGTCGGCCGACAGCACCTCGGCCCAGAGATAGCTGTAATAGCCGGCCGCGTAGCCGCCGGAGAAGATGTGCGTGAACGCGTGCGGGAAGCGGTGCCACGCCGGCGGGCGAATCACCGCGACTTCCTCGCGCACTTCGTCGAGGATCTCGAGTGCGCGCGCGCCTCGCGCCGGGTCGTACTCGCGGTGCAGGCGGAAGTCGAACAGGCCGAACTCGAGCTGGCGCACGAGGAACAGGCCGGACTGGAAATGCCGCGCGGCCTGCATGCGCTCGAACAGCGCGTCGGGCAGGCGCTCGCCGGTCTTCCAGTGGCGCGCGATCAGATCGAGGCCCTCGCGCTGCCAGGCGAAGTTCTCCATGAACTGGCTCGGCAGCTCGACCGCGTCCCACTCGACGCCTTCGATGCCGGACACGCCGGCGTAGTCGACCTCGGTCAGCAGATGGTGCAGCGCGTGGCCGAACTCGTGGAACAGCGTGATCACGTCGTCGTGCGTCAGCAGCGCCGGTGCGCCGGCGGCCGGCGGCGCGAAGTTGCAGGTCACGAACGCGACCGGCCGCTGCAGCTCGCCGTCGCGGCGGTGGCGCGACGTGCAGACGTCCATCCAGGCGCCGCCGCGCTTGCCGCTTCGCGCGTAGAGGTCGACGTAGACGCCGGCGAACGCGCTGCCGCTCGCGTCGACGAGGTCGTAGTAGCGCGCGTCCGCATGCCAGACGTCGACGTCGTCGCGCGGCCGCATCGTCACGCCGAACACGCGCTCGACGACCGCGAACAGACCGTCGATCACGGCCGGCAGCGGAAAGTACGGCTTCAGCTCCTCCTCGCTCAGCGCGTATTTCCGCTCGCGCAGCTTCTCCGACGCGTAGCCGACGTCCCACGGCTCGAGCTCGGCGAGGCCGAGCTCGGTCGCGGCGAACGCGCGCAGCTCGGCGAGGTCCTGCTCGGCCATCGGCCGCGCCTTCGCGACGAGCTCGTGCAGGAACGCGAGCACCTTGTCCGCCGACGGCGCCATCTTCGTCGCGAGCGACTCGTCGGCCGCGTTCGCGAAGCCGAGCAGCTGCGCGGCCTCGTGGCGCAGCGCGAGGATCCGTTCGATGCGCGCGGAGTTGTCGTACCGGCCGCCGTCGGACTGGTCCGACGCGCGCGTGCCGTACGCGCGGTAGACGCGCGCACGCAGCGCGCGGTCGTCCGCGTAGGTCAGCACGGCCTGCACGCTC
>DASWOS010000379.1:0-3635 GCA_036398645.1 Dokdonella sp.
CGTGCTGCTGGAACGCCGCGTTGTTGACCAGGATGTCGAGCTTGCCGTACGTGTCGATCGTGCGCTCGACCGCGCGGTTGCAGAACGCGACGTCGCGCACGTCGCCGCGCAGCAGCAGGCAGCGCCGCCCCTCGCGCTCGACGTAGCGCTGGGTCTCCTCGGCGTCCTCGTTCTCGCTCAGATAGACCACCGCGACATCGGCGCCTTCGCGCGCGAACAGCACCGCGACCGCGCGGCCGATGCCGGAGTCGGCACCGGTGATCAGCGCGACCATGCCCTCGAGCTTGCCGCTGCCGCGATATTCCTTCGCCTCGAAGCGCGGCCGCGGCGTCAGATCGGCCTCGCGGCCGGGCTTCTTCAGGTGCTGCTTCGGCAGCGGCGGCGCCGGCTGCCGAGCCGGGCCGGCCTGGGTCGCGCCACCGCCCTCGTTCTTCTTCTTCGGCGCGCGGCTCTCCTCGGCGTCGACCTCGCTCTGGATCCGGCGCTGGCGCGCGACCGTGCCTTCGCTCTCGCTCCGATTGCGTCCCTTCGTCTCGATGCGTTTCATGCGGACCCTCCGTCGCGTCGTTCTTCACTGCATGTACCCGCGACTGTGCGGCCGATGCGCCGGCCCCGCGATGAACGCGGCCCGCGCCGGTTCAGCGGGGGTTGAACGGAAGACCGGGCCCGCGGCGCGCGAATGCACGGCCGCGGCATGGACGCAGGCGCGTCAGCCGTTGCCGCGGCCGGGCTTGCGCCGCGGCGAGTTCTGCGGCTCGAACGGGCCGCCCTCGCCCGGCGCCTTCGGCGACTTGCGCTTCGGCTTCAGCTCGGGCTCCGCATAGCCCGGACGCGGCTCCGCGCGCGGGTCGCGGCCGCGATCGCGGCCGGCGCGCTCGCGCGCGGCCTCGGTCTCGTGACGTCCGCGTACGCCGCCGGCCATCACGTCCCCGTCGCGGCGCGCAGCTCCGCGCCGATCATCGCCGTCTCGAGCTCGTCGAGCGCGCGCGGTTCGCAGACCCAGCATTCGTCGGCGATGCGCGAGATCGCGCGGAAGCCGCTCGCGCGCAGCATCGCTTCGACGCAAGCCTGGTTCGGCGCCCACCAGTTCGTCGGGTCGGCGCGCAGGCTTTTCTCGATGAACGCCATCGCCGGCCAGCCGGGTTCGCGCAGGCGCGCGCGCTCGTCGAGGCCGATCTCGTCCGGCACCGCGGCGATCTCCGCGCCGGGCATCGTCATCGTCTGCAGCACCATGCGCCGCCTGACCTTGCGGCGCACGATGTCGAGCGCGAGCAGCGGATGGCGCAGGTGGTAGAGCACGCCCATGAACCAGACCAGGTCGTATTGGCCCGGCTCGCGCGCGAGGTCGTAGATCTGCATCTCGCGGAACTCGACGCGCGCCTCGAGGCCGAGCCGTGCCGCGGCCCAGCGCGCCTGGCGCAGATAGTGCGGATCGAGGTCGATCGCGGTCACCTGCGCGCCGCGCCGGGCGAGCTCGAACGTGTAGAAGCCCGCGTTGCAGCCGATGTCGAGCACGCGCCAGCCGCTCAGGTCGCGCGGCACGTGCGGCGCGATCTCGGCCCACTTGAACGCCGGAAAGTCGCCGAACGGATGGTCCGGCGCGGTTTCGACGCCGTCGGGCAGGTGCAGGTTGTGGAACCACGGACCGAGCGCGGCGATCTCGGCCCCGACGCCGCTCCGTTCCGCTTCGAGCGCGCGCGCGCTCATTCGCGTTCGACGAACTTGAAGAAGCGGCTCTGCTCGCCGTCCTTCGTGCGGTCCTGGTGCAGGAACGCGAGGTTCGCCTCGTCGAATTTCGCGAAGAACTCGTCCCACGGAATCGCTTCGAGATGATCGTCGCCGCTGAACGCGATGCGCAGGATGCCGGCGTGCTCGCCGCCGTGCTCGGTGCCCTTCACCGTCGCCGGTCGCCCGCCACGCGCCTCGGCCCAGCGGCGGATCTCGTCGTGGTTCGTCGTCGTCTTCGCTTCATGCCGCGTTGTCATTGCAGACGCTCCTCGTCGATCGGAACGCGGAACGGCGCCGGGCGACCCGATCGACGTATCGCTCCAGCGTCTGCGCGCGATGGTCGGCCGTGTGCTCGGCGAGCACGCGCCGGCGCGCGGCCGCGCCGATCGCACGACGGCGTGCATCGCTCAGCGTGCGCAGCCAGTCGACGACCTGCGCGCCGTCGCGCGCGATCAGGATCTCGCGGCCGGGCTCGAACAGCTCGGCGAGCCCGGGCCAATCGTCGGAGACGATCGGTACCGCGCACGCGGCCGCTTCGAACAGCCGCACGCTCGGCGACCAGCCGGCCGCGACCATGTCCGCGCGCGTGACGTTCAGCGTGAATCGCTGCGCGTTGTAGAACCGCGCGTGCTCGCCCGGCGCGACGTGGTCGATGCGCGCGACGTTCGCCGGCCAGTCGATCGACTGCGGGTACTGCGGCCCGGCGACGACGAAGCGTCCCGCGGACCACACGCGCGCCGGCTCGACGAGCAGCCGCTCGAGCGTCGGCTGGCGGTCCGCGCTGTAGGTGCCCATGTAGCCCAGGTCGTAGCACGGTTCGGCGTCCGCGTCCGGCGCGTAGCGCTCGGGATCGACGGCGCAGTAGAACGGCAGCGCGTTCGCGCCGTGGCGCTCGCGCAACGCCGCGAGCAGCGGCCCGCCGGTGAACGAGAGGTACAGGTCGTAACCCGGGATCAGGCGCTCGTGCAGGTAGTCGCAGTCGCCGCGCGCGAGGCTGGCGAGCGTGACCGGCGTGTCGATGTCGTAGAACGCGGTCGCGCCGCGCGCGGTCTGCTGCACCCACTCGCCGACCGCGACGCCGTCCGGTACGTACGAGCCGACGATCACGAGATCGGCCTCGGCGACCGCGTGCGCGTGGCGCGCGCGCAGCTCGTCGAGGCCGTGATAGACGGTGACGCAGCCGGCGAGGTCGGCCGGCGTGTCGTCGTTCTGCGCGTACCACGGCAGGTCGTGCTCGAGGAAGCGCACGTGATGGCCGGCGCGGCGCAGCGCCGCGATCAGCGCGCGGTACGTCGTCGCGTGGCCGTTGCCCCACGACGAGCGCAGCGCGAGGCCGAGCACGACGATGTCGAGCGGCGCGCTCACGGGCGCGTACTCCGGCGCGGCGCGTCCGGCGCGGCGACCGACCAGCGCCCCGCGCGCAGCCGCAGTCCGGCGGCCGGAGCCGCGGGCGGCGGCGCACTGCGGCGCTCGGCCGGCGGTGGTGACGGCGTCTTCGCCGTGCTCATGCGGCCACCCGTTCGTCGTAGCCGAGCAAGGTCTGCTCGACCTTGACCGCGCGCTGCGCGTAGGTGTGCTGCGCGAGCAGGCGCGCGCGAGCGCGCTCGCCGATCGCGCGCGCGGCGGCCGCGCCGGTCGCCGCGACGAGCTCGGCGACTTCGGCGCCGTCGCGCGCGACGAGCACCTCCTCGCCGGGCTCGAGGAACGCCTCGATGCCGTCCCAGGCGTCGACGATCAGGCAGGCGCCGGCGCCGGCCGCCTCGAACACGCGCGTCGGCGGCGACCAGCCTAAGCGCGCCATGCTCTCGCGGTTCACGTTCAGCACCAGCCGCGCGCTGCAGTTGAACGCGTTGTGATCCGCGGTCGGCACGTGGCCGAGCCGCTGCACGTTGTGCGGCAGCGCGTCG
>DASWOS010000380.1:0-4957 GCA_036398645.1 Dokdonella sp.
CGCTGTCGGTCGGCATCGGCTTCGGCCTGCAGGCGGTCGTGCAGAACTTCGTTTCCGGGCTGATCCTGCTCGTCGAGCGCCCGGTCAAGGTCGGCGACTGGGTCGCGCTCGGCGACGTCGAGGGCGACATCCGCCGCATCAACGTGCGCGCGACCGAGATCCAGATGGGCGACCGCTCGACGATGATCGTGCCGAACTCGGAGCTGATCACGAAGAGCGTGCGCAACGTCACGCTCGCGAACGCCGAAGGCCGCGTGCGTCTGCGCCTGCCGGTGCCGCTCGACGCCGACGCCGCGCGCGTGCGCCGCATCGTGCTCGACGCGCTCGGCGCGCACGCCAGCGTGCTCGCGGCGCCGGCGCCGGCCGTGCTGCTCGACGCGATCGAAGGCGGCGCGCTGGTCTTCGTCGCGACCGCGTACATCGCGAACCCGCGCCAGGCCGGCGCGATCCGCAGCGATCTGCTGCTCGACGTCCTGACGCGCCTGCGCGCGGAGCGCATCGCGCTCGCGTCGCCGTACGAGGTGCGGCTCGGCGCCGGCGATCCGGCGGCGGTGGCGGCCGCCGCAGCCGCGACCGCCGCGGCGCCGGCGCCGGCGCGCTGACGCGCCGCGCGCGTGCTCGGCGCTCGCGCCTGTGGCCGCGGGCGATCCGATGCGCGTGCTACGCTGCCGGCGTCCCGGCCGCCCCGGTACCGAGTTCGATGCGCCGCTCGACGTTCGCCGTGCCGATCGTGTCGCTGCTGCTCGCCGGCTGCGCGTCGGCGCCGGCGGCGCGCGACGCGGCGAAGATCGGCCACGTCTTCGTCGTCGTGCTCGAGAACCAGCCGTTCGACACCACGTTCGGCGCGCAGTCGCCGGCGCCGTACCTCGCGCACGAGCTCGTGCCGCGCGGCGCGTTGCTGCGGCAGTACTACGGCATCGGCCATTTCAGCCTCGCGAACTACGTCGCGATGGTCAGCGGGCAGGCGCCGAATCCGGCCACGCAAGGCGATTGCCGGCAGTTCGTCGATTTCGTCGCGAGCGGTCCGCAGACGGCCGACGGCCAGCTGCCGGGCGAGGGCTGCGTCTACCCGGCCGAGGTCGAGACCGTCGCCGACCAGCTCGAGGCGGCCGGCAAGAGCTGGAAAGGCTACATGGAGGACATGGGCCGCGACCCTGCGCGCGAGGCGCCGGCGTGCGGCCACGCTGCGATCGGCGCGGAGGACGCGACGAACCGCGCCTCGGCGGCCGACCAATACGCCGACAAGCACGATCCGTTCGTCTATTTCCATTCGATCATCGACTCGCGCCGGCGCTGCGAGGCGCACGTCGTCGGCCTCGAGCGGTTGCGCGAGGATCTGCGCGCGGCCGCGACGACGCCGAACTACGCGTTCATCTCGCCGAATCTCTGCCACGACGGTCATGACGCGCCGTGCGCGAACGGCGAGCCGGGCGGGCTCGTCTCGGCCGACGCGTTCCTGCGCGAGTGGGTGCCGCGCATCGTCGAGTCGCCGGCGTTCGCGCAGGACGGCTTGCTCGTGATCACGTTCGACGAAGGCGTGCTCGACAGCCGCGCGTGCTGCGGCGAGAAGGACCTGCCGGGCGGCAAGCCGGCCGGGCTCGACGGTCCCGGCGGCGGACGCATCGGCGCGGTGCTGCTGTCACCGCGCATCCGGCCGGGCACGACGTCGGACGCGCCGTACAACCACTACTCGCTGCTGCGCTGGACCGAAGACGACTTCGGCCTCGCGCGGCTCGGCTACGCCGGCGCGGCCGGGCTCGCGACGTTCGGCGACGACGTGTTCGCGCAGCCCTGAACGCCGGCGTCGATCCGCGCGGCCGCGGCCTGCCGGTCTACTGCCGCCGCGCCGCAGCGGCACCGCCGTACGCGCAGAGCATTTCCGGTCTTCGACTCCCGGGCGACGTAGCTCGCTGCGCCGCGCCACTGCGCACGGTGCACGCGGCCGCATCCGCCGGCAGCGCCGCGGCGATCCCGGGCGATCGCGCGACGCCGACGTAACCGCCGCCGCCGTTCGCGCAATACCCGGCGACATCCTCAGCAGGAGCGCCCGACGGATTCGACCGCCGCCGCACGCACGGCCGCTCCCGCGCGTGCACATCGATGTCCGTGCCCGCTGGCTGCCGCGACGGCGCTCGCGTTGCTGTCGAATCGCACAGGCTCGCGCGGAAGCGCCTGCGCGAGCGCGATCCGCTCATGCGCCCGCGTGGCCGGTTTCGACGCCGGTCGATACCTGCGCCGACGATCTGAGCCCGGGTTCGCTGCGCGAAGCGCTCGCCCATGCGTTCGACGGCGACGTCGTCGATCTCAGCGCGCTCCGGTGCAGCGTGATCGCTGAACGACGGCGCGTGGTACGTCGCCGTCGACGACCTGACTATCACGGCGCCTACGAGTTCGGCGACGAGATCTTCGTCGACGGCGTCGAGGACCAGCGTGTGCGCCGCACGCGATCGGCGCGGCGCGGCGAGCCGCGCGCGCTGCAGGATGCGGCGCCGCCGCTCGGCGACGCCGGCCGCGAGCGGCCCTGCGGCGTCCGGACGGATGCGTCCGGCGCGCGACGAGTGCGCGCCTCAGCGCACCGCGCGCGGCAGCCGGCGTCTGCGCTCGCGCCACGCGACGAACGCGAACGCGGCCGCGAGCACGGCCAGCGCCTTCGACGCGAGCGTCGGCACCGGCACCGGCGCGGCCGCCGTGGGCGCGGCTTGCCGCTCGAACGCGCCGATGTCGGGTGCCGCGCCGTAGATGCGTGCGAACTCGGCGCCGCGCTGGTCGTACGGCAGCGCGGCGACGTTGTTGCCGGCGTCGATCGCCGGGCTGTCCGGCAGCAGCGCGTGCGTGCGCGTCGGGCCGCCGTTGTACGCGAGCGGCGCGAGCCGCGGATTCGCGTAGAGCGTGTCCGGCGGCGGCACGACGGTCGCCGACGCGGCGCCGATCAGATCGTTCGAGCCGGCCACCGTCGCCGGCATGTCGTCCTGCAGGTCGGCGGCGCCGGCCGCGGCGAAGTTGTCCGCGACGATGCTGCTTTCGAGCGTCAAGCTCTCGGAGTTCGACCAGACGCCGCCGCCGGTCGCGGCGTGGTTCGCCGCGATCGTGCTGCTCGTCGCCGAGAGGCCGGCCGGACGGCGCAGGAACAGGCCGCCGCCGCCGCTGGTCGCCGCGACGTTGCCGGACACGGTGCTGTTGTAGAGCGCGAAGTCGTTGAACGTCGCGATGCCGCCGCCGCGGCCCTCGCTGTAGTTCGAGTCGACCGTCGAGCTGATCAGCAGGCCGCCGAGCACGCTGATCAGGCCGCCGCCGATGTCGTAGCTCGTGCGTCCCTCGACGTCGAGGTGCGCGGCGACGTTGCCGCTGACCGTGCTGTGCAGGAGCTGCGTGGTGTAGACGAACGCGGCGCCGCCGAACGCCGCGGTGCCGGCGGCCGCGTGCACGCCGTATGCGGTGTTGCCGCTCAGCGTGCTCTCGTAGGCGGTCAGCGAGAACGCGTAGATCGCGCCGCCGTAGGCACCCTCGCCGCCGGCGTAGCAGTCGCGCACGGCGGCCTGATCGAGGTTCACGTAGCCGGCCGAGGCGATGCAGCCGCCGCCGGCGACGTCGAAGCCGCTCGTGCGGTTGCGGCCGCCGCTGACGGTCAGCGCGCGCAGCGTGAACGTGCCGCCGCCGTAGTGCAGGAACACGCGATCGACGCCGCCGCCGTCGATCGCGAGCGCGTCGGCACCGGGGCCGGTGATCGTCAGCTCGTCGAGCATGACCGGGATCGCGCCGGTCGCGAGCGTGATGCGTGCGCAGCTCAGCCGGCCGAGGTCGATCGTGTCGCCTTCGCCGGCCGCGGCGATCGCCGCGCGCAGCGAGCCGTCGCCGTCGTCGGCGCAGTTCGTGACGACGAGCGTCGCCGCCGGACGCGCACCGGCGGCGCTCGCGCGCGGCGCCGGCAGCTGCGCGAACAGGCGCCGCGCCGGATCGCTGCGGAAGCGGACCCACGATGCATCGGCCGGCGCCTGCGCCTGCGCCGCGCCGGCGACGAGCGGTGCGCCCGCGAGCAGCCCTGCGGCGATGCCGGCCGCGAGCGGACCGCACTGCCGAGCCGGAGCGCGGCGGGAACGAAGTTCGGTGGCCATGCGGTTCCCCTGCCGATGGAAGATCGTCCATTAAACATACGCGGCACGCCGCGTCGAGCGGACGCCGGCCGCGGCCGGAACCGTCGAGTCCGCTCAGCGCAGCTCGTCGTCGCCGACGAGCACGACGTCCGCGGGCCGCGCGGCGAACAGGCCGACGGCGACCACGCCGGCGATCTGGTTCAGGTCGCGCTCGAGCTCGACCGGCGCCTCGATGCGCCAGCCGTGCACGTCGAGGATCCAGTTGCCGTTGTCGGTGACGAAGCCGTCGCGCCAGACCGGCTGGCCGCCGCGCGCGACGATCTCGCGCGCGACGTAGCTGCGCGCCATCGGGATCACCTCGATCGGCAGCGGGAATGCGCCGAGCACGTCGACACGCTTGCCGGAATCGACGATGCAGACGAACGTGTCCGCGGCCGCGGCGATGATCTTCTCGCGCGTCAGCGCGCCGCCGCCGCCCTTGATCAGGCGCTTGTGCCCGTCGCACTCGTCGGCGCCGTCGACGTAGAGCGGAATCGCGCCGACCGCGTTGAGGTCGAGCGTCGCGATGCCGTGCTGCTTCAGCTGGCGCGTCGACTGCTCCGAGCTCGACACCGCGCCTTCGATGCGGTGGCGGTGCTCGGCCAGTGCGTCGATGAAGTGCGCGACCGTCGAGCCGGTGCCGACGCCGACGACGCTGCCGTCCTCGACCCAGCGCACCGCGGCCTGCGCGGCGCGGCGCTTCTCCTCGTCTTTGCTCATTGCGTTCCTCGTGAGAATGGAGCCGGCGCGGCGCGGCCGCCGACGGATTCAGCCTTCCAGCGACAGGATGCGAACCCACTCCGCCTTCGCGACCGGCATCACCGAGA
>DASWOS010000381.1:0-1755 GCA_036398645.1 Dokdonella sp.
TCGCCCCCCGTCCGTTTCGCCGCGGCGTCCGCCTCGTGCCCGCACGATGCGGACGCATCACGCGACCTGCCCGACGAGCGTGCCCTTGTCGAGGTGCAGGGTGTGCGACGCGTACTCGGCCGCCTTCGGGTCGTGCGTGACCATGATGATCGTCTTGCCGTGGGCGCGGTTCAGCGTCTGCAGCAGGCCGAGCACGTCCTCGGCGGACTGGCGGTCGAGATCGCCGGTCGGCTCGTCGCAGACGAGCAGCTTCGGGTCCGACACGATCGCGCGCGCGATCGCGACGCGCTGCTGCTGGCCGCCGGAGAGCTCGGTCGGCTTGTGCGACGCGCGGTCGGCCAGCCCGACGAGTTCGAGCGCGATCGCGGCGTTGCGCCGGCGCTGCGCCGCGGACAGCTTGGTCAGCAGCAGCGGCAGCTCGACGTTCTTCTGCGCCGACAGCATCGGCAGCAGGTTGTAGAACTGGAACACGAAGCCGACGTGATTCGAGCGCCACTTCGCCAGCGCGCCCTCGCCGAGCCGGTCGATGCGCTCGCCGCCGACGGACAGCGTGCCCTCGGTCGGCGAATCGAGTCCGCCGATCAGGTTCAGCAGCGTCGTCTTGCCGGAGCCGGACGGCCCCATCAGCGCGAGGAAGTCGCCTTCAGCGATCTCGAGGTCGACGTGGTGCAGCACCTCGACCTTCTGCTTGCCGCGCTCGTAGGTCTTGCTGAGATTGCGGATTTCGACCAGTGCGCCCATCGATTCGACTCCTGCCTTCGCTTCCGTCTCGCGCGGAACACGCGCTGCTTCGTCGTCATTCCCGCGCGATGCGGGCCTCGAACTGCTCGTCGCCGGTGCCGGCCCGCTTCGCCGGCGCTTCGGTTGCTGACCCGCTTCGCCTCGGCACACGCGGCGCCTCGCCCGCGCGCGGGTCGGCGGAACGGCCCTCTAGTTCTTGATCGTTATCCGTGCGCCGTCGGCGAGATCGGCCGGCGGCGCGCGCACGACCCGCGTGCCGACCGCGATGCCGTCGACGAGGCGCAGGTCGCCGAAGCTCCGTCCGGCCGCGACCGCGCGCGCGCGCGCATGCTCGCCGTCGACCGCGAACACGACGCTCGCGCCGTCGCGCGGCACGATGCTGCTCGCCGGCACCAGCGCCCCGACCGGCGCCGGCGCCGCGACCGCGCCGCCGGCCGCGTCGAGGAACGACACGCGCACGCCCATGTCCGGCACGATGCGCGGATCCTTGCGGTCGAAGCCGACGCGCACCTTGACCGTCGCCTTGCCGCGGTCCGCGGTCGGGATGATCGCGATGACGCGGCCCGGGATGCGCCAGTCCGGATACGCGTCGAGCACGGCCTCGGTCGGCTGTTGCGCCTGCACGCGGTTGATGTACGACTCGTTGACGTCGACCTCGATCTCGAGCGAGTCCATGTCGACGATCGTGCCGATGCCGGTGCGCGTGAAGCCGCCGCCGGCCGAATACGGCGAGACGATCTCGCCGACCTGCGCGGCCTTCGCGACGATGACGCCGGAGAACGGCGCATGGATCGTGCAGTAGTCGAGCTGCACGCGGGCGGCGTCGACGCCGGCGCGCGCGAGCTCGACCTGCCGGCGCTGCGTCTCGAGCTGCGAGCCCTGCGTCTCGACCTGCGTCTGCGCGACCTCGACCGACTGCCGGCTGACGAGGCCGCGTCCGACCAGGCCCTCGGCGCGCTCGAGGTCGCGCCGGCCCTGCGCGAGCTGCGACTGGAACTGCGCGAGCTGCGCGCC
>DASWOS010000382.1:0-11647 GCA_036398645.1 Dokdonella sp.
GAACGCCGCGTCCTCGTGCTCGCGGTACATGCCGGCGATGCGCAGGCGCTGCGACACGAGGCGCGCGCAGAGCTCCAGATGCGAGAAGTGCGCGCCGACGAGCAGCACGCCGCGGCCGGCCGCGCGCGCGGTCTCGAGGTGCTCGAGCCCTTCGATCGCGACCGGCAGGCGCGCGATCGCGCGCGCCGAGCCCATCCAGGCCAGCGCGAACTCGGCGAGCATGACGCCGGCGTCGACGAGGTTCGCCTCGAGCAGGCGCGCGCGCGCGGCCTCGTCCTGCTCGGGAAAGCACAGCGCGAGGTTGCGCGCCGCGACGCGGCGGCGCTCGCCGAGCATCGGCGCGCAGACGCGGCCGATGCCGCGCCCGATCGCGAGCAGCAGCGGATACGGCAGCCGCGCGGCGAGCCAGATGCCGGCGAGGCCGAGCCAGGCGGGCCAGTGCCGGGGGGCGAGCAGGCGGCGGCGGAACGGCGGCGGAGGCATCCGCAGGATTATCGCCGAAGCCGAGGCGCGGCCGGCCCGTCGCGCGCGGCTATACTGCGGCCCCGTTCCACGTCGCCGCCGCGGTGTTCCAGCGCTTCATCTACACGCTCACGCTGTACCTGCTGACGCCGTTCGTGCTGTATCGGCTCGCGGTACGCGGCTTCAAGTACCACGGCTACTTCGCGCGCTGGCGCGAGCGCTTCGGCTTCTTCCCCGATCCCGGCATCGAGGACAGCATCTGGATCCACGCCGTCTCGCTCGGCGAGGTCAACGCCGCGGTGCCGCTGATCGAGGCGCTGATGCGGCGCTACCGCGACTCGCAGTTCGTCATCACGACGGTCACGCCGACCGGCTCGGACCGCGTGCTGCAGCTGTTCGGCGGACGCGTGTTCCACGTCTACCTGCCGTACGACCTGACGCGCGCGGTCAAGCGCTTCCTCGATCGCGTGCGTCCGCGCCTCGCGGTCATCATGGAAACCGAGATCTGGCCGAACCTGTTCATGACCTGCGCCGAGCGCGGCATCTCGATCGTCGTCGCGAACGCGCGGCTGTCGGAGCGCTCGCTGCGCGGCTACTGGCCGATCCAGCCGCTCGTGCGGCGCGCGATCCGCTGCGTCAGCTTCATCGCGGCGCAGTCGACCTCGGACGGCGACCGTCTGCGCGAGCTCGGCGCGCCGGAGTCGCGGCTCGCGGTCGTCGGCAACCTGAAGTACGACATGACCGTGCCGAGCGGCGCCTGCGAACGCGGCCTCGCGTTCCGCGCCGCGGCCGGCGGCGAGCGGCCGGTTTGGATCGCGGCGAGCACGCACGAGGGCGAGGAGCTCGTCGTGCTGAAGTCGCACGCGGCGGTGCTGCGCCGCTTCCCCGACGCGCTGCTGCTGATCGCGCCGCGGCATCCGGAGCGCTTCAAGCCGGTCGCGGCCGAGTGCCGTGCGCGCGGCTTCCGCACGCGCACGCGCAGCGAGGACGGCGGCGCCGATCCGAGCTGCCAGTGCTTCGTCGTCGACTCGATGGGCGAGCTGTTGAACTTCTACGCGGCGGCCGACGTCGCGTTCGTCGGCGGCAGCCTCGTGCCGGTCGGCGGCCACAACCTGCTCGAGCCGGCCGCGCTCGCGCGTCCGGCGATCGTCGGTCCGCACACGTTCAATTTCGCCGAGGTCACGGCGGACCTGATCGCGGCCGGCGCGGTGATCCGCATCGGCGACGCGGACGAGCTCGGCCCGACCGTCGTGCGCCTGCTCTCGCGCGACATCGAGCGGCGCAGCATGGGCGACGCCGCGCACGCGGTCATGGAGCGCGAGCGCGGCGCGGTCGCGCGCACGATGGAGACGGTCGAGCGCGTGCTCGCCGATCGCGACGCCGGCACCGGCCGCTTCGCCGGCTGCGACTGAGCCGCGCGGAGAAACGAGCGCGAGGGGACCGGCGCGGCCGCCGCTACTCGAGCAGCGCGTTGACGGCTTCGAGATCCTTGACCTCGATGACGCCGGCGGCCTGCTTCAGCAGCAGGCCGTTCAGCACGAACTGATGGCGTGCGGCCGAGTAGTTGCTCTGCGCCTGCAGCAGCGTCTGCTGGCTGATCAGCACGTCGACGATCGTGCGCGTGCCGACCTCGTAGCCGGCCTGCGTCGCCTCGAGCGAGCTCTGCGCGGAGACGACGGCGGCCTTGTCGGCCTCGACCTCGGCCGCGCCGGCGATGATCGCGCGATAGCCGTTGCGCGTCGCCGCCTCGATCTGGCGCCGGTTGAACTCGTACTGGTCCTGCGCGTAGTCGCGCTGGTAGATCGCCTGACGCACCTGCGACTGCACGAAGCCGCCGGTGAAGATCGGCACGTTCAGCGTGACGCCGATCGTGCTGCCCCACTTCGGATCGCTGCCGCTCTCGGAGAAGGTCTGGCCGCCCGCGTTGAAGTGTCCCCAGGTCGGCGCGCGCGAATAGCCGACCTGCGCGGTGATCGTCGGCAGGTGGCCGGCGCGCGCGGTGTTGATGTTCGAATCCGCCGCGTCGACGTTCAGCGCGGACGCGGCGAGCGTCGGGTTCTGCTTCAGCGCGACGTCGACCCACGCCTTCGGGTCGTCCGGCGTCGGATGATCGAGCGGCAGGTTCTCGCGCAATTTCCTGAACTCGCCGGGCTCCTTGTTCGTCAGCTGGCGCACGGCCTCGCGCGCGTT
Source organism: Dokdonella sp. (assembly GCA_036398645.1). Taxonomy (GTDB): domain Bacteria; phylum Pseudomonadota; class Gammaproteobacteria; order Xanthomonadales; family Rhodanobacteraceae; genus Dokdonella_A. Next base: position 2,653 of record DASWOS010000382.1, read on the forward strand.
GTCGACCGCGTTCTGGTCGGTGATGACCGTCGCGATCGCCTGATCGTGCTGCGCCTTCGCGTCGTTGACGTCGGTGATCGCGGCGAGGCCGACCTCGAAGCGCTGCTGCGCCTGCTCGAGCTGACGCGCGAGCGCCTTCTCGTTCGCGTCGGCGAATTTCAGCGCGTCGATCGCGGTCAGCACGTTGAAGTACGCCTGCGCGACGTTGATCAGCAACTGCTGCTGGGCCGCGTCGTAGGTCGCGGAGCCGGCCTGCGCGGTGTAGCGGCTCGACTTCAGCGCGGTCCAGCGGCTGATGTCGAGGATGCTCTGGCTCAGCGTCGCGCCGATCTGGCGCTGGTAGTCCGTGCGCGTGTAGCCGTTGACCGGAAGCACGTCGCTGGGATCGTTCGGGTCCGCCGGGTTCTGGATGTAGCTCGTGCCGTTCTCGCCGCTGCGCGAGCGCGTGAAGCTGAGCGCCGCGGCGATCTGCGGCAGCAACTGCGCGCGCGCCTGGTCGACGCCTTCGTCCGTCGCGAGCTTCGTCGCCTGCGCGCCGGCGAGCGTCGGGTCCGAGGCGCGCGCTTGCTGATAGATCTGTATCAGGTCGTCGGCACGGGCGGCGGACGCGCCGAGGGCCAGCGTCAATGCCAGCGACAGGGAGCCGGTGCGGATCATCGAAATTCGTCCTCGAAGGGAAAGGGGGCCGCCGCGCTCAGAGCGTGAAGCGTCGCGGCGGCTCGGCGTGCTTCAGATACGGAACATCGGTCTCGAACAGGCTCTGCGTGCGCCACAGCGCCGCGTCGATGCGCGTGTACAGCGTCGCCTGCATCGCCGGCGAGTCGCCGACGATCGCGAACAGCCGGCCGCCCGGCTTGACCCAGGCGCGTACGCGCTCGGGCAGCGCGTGCACGGCGCCGCCGAGCACGACCGCGTCGAACGGCTCGGCGACTTCGAAATCGACCAGCGCGTCGGCGACCTCGATGCGCGCGTTGCGCACCTGCGCGGCGGCGAGCTGCGCGCGCGCGGACGCGGCGAGATCCTCGTGGCGCTCGACCGCGACGACGCTTCCGCCGAGGCGCGCGAGGCACGCGGTCAGGAAGCCGGTGCCGCTGCCGATCTCGAGCACGCGCTCCTCGGGCTCGAGCGCGAGCGCCTGCAGGATGCGGCCTTCGACGATCGGCTTCAGCATGACCTCGCCGTGGCCGATCGGCAGCGCGAGGTCGGCGAAGGCGAGATCGCGGTAGCGCGCCGGCACGAAGTCCTCGCGGTGCACCGCGCCGAGCGTCTCCAGCACGCGCGCGTCGAGCACCTCCCACGGCCGGATCTGGTTCTCGACCATGTTCTGCCTGGCTTGCTCGATATTCGTCAGCATGGTCGGTCCGTTCCTGCCGGCGCCAAGGGGGCGGAGAGCATAGGGATTCGCCGTAGTCCCGGCAAATCTACCTTGGCGACGCCGACGGCGACGCCGAAGTGCCGGAAGTCACCGCGTTGCGGCCGCGCCGTCAGGCCGCCGAGACGTCCGCTCGCGAGGCCGGCGCGCGCAGCTCCTCGCGCACGCGCGCGAGCTCCGCGGCGACGCTCGCGGCGAGCGCCGTGTCGACGCGCGCGAGCAGCGGACGCACGCGGCCGGCGCCCGCGCCGACGCTCGCGAGCTGCAGCGTCAGCCAGCGCAGCAGCCGCGCGCGGTCGTCCGCGGACAGCGCGGACAATGTCCGCCGCGCGGACTGCCGCAGCTGCGCGGCGCGCAGCGTCGCGAACATCGCGGTCGCGTTCGCGGCGGCGGCGTCGATCAGCGCGGCGAACGCGCGTTGCGCGAGACGCAGCGCGAGGCCGGTCTGGCCGGAGGCTTCGGCGACGGGAGCGTGGGCCGGAATCATGGCGACGTCGCCTCGCGGCGACGGACAACGCGGACAGCCGCATTCGGATGCACGACCATTACGGAGACTGGCATAGGGCGATACCTAGCAAGACACGAGCCAAGAAAGGACACGGCGCGACGCCTGTTTCGCGGCGCCGCGACGGCCTGGCCGGCTCGCGCGGATGCTCTCGGCCGCGCCGTCCGGGTGCGGGGAGGGGGAGATTCCCGGACGGCGCGGCGAGAGGCTTTCAACCGCGAAGTTCTCGATATGAACGGGTGTCGGACGAAAACGAGGCATAATGCCTTGCGGGCATGAGACGGCCCGCCGCCGTTCGTCCTCATTCATATACTCGGCGGTATAGTATAGTAACTAAACCGATTAGTCCAGCTACCCAGCCAGCCTCCGAGCAATGTCGTTAGCCGTCGCCAAGTCTTGCGGTCCCGGCCGCCCCAAGGATCTCGAGAAGCGCGCCGCGATTCTCGATGCCGCGAAGCGGCTGTTTCCGCAGCTCGGCTTCGAGGGCACCAGCATGGACGCGATCGCGGCCGAGGCCGGCGTCTCGAAGCTGACCGTCTACAGTCACTTCACCGACAAGGAGATGCTGTTCGTCGCCGCGGTCCGCGCGCGCTGCGAGCAGCAGATGCCGGCGGCGCTGTTCGACGTCGACGTCAAGGGTCCGGTCCGCCGCCAGCTCGAGGCGATCGCGCACGCGTTCTTCGCGCTGGTCGCGCATCCGGATTCGATCTCGCTGCACCGGCTGCTGACGTCCGGCTCCGGCATGTCGCAGAAGCTCGCGCAGCTGTTCTGGGATTCCGGCCCGCGTGCGCTGCACGAAGGCTTCGAGCAGTTCCTGCGCAAGGAAGTCGAGGCCGGTCAGCTCGACATCGACGACGTCGCCCGTGCCGCGTAGCAGTTCTTCGCGTTGCTGAAGGGCGAGCTGCACGCGCGTCTGCTGTGCGGATGCGCGCAGGCGTACAGCCAGCGCGAGATCGAGGCGCACGTGCGCGCGACCGTCGACATGTTCCTGCGCGCGTACACGCCGCGCGAGCCGCGCGCGATCGCCGCGGTCAAGTCCTGAATCCGCCGGCGGCCGCCGCGGCGCGGTTCTCGAGCCAGCCGCGCAGCACCGACGCGTCGTCGGCGCCGATGTCGATGAAGCGGAAGCCGACCCAGACGTGACCGGCGAGCCGTGCCGGCTCGCTCCAGAGTTCGTGCACGCCGACTTCGAGCGGATGCAGCCGCCCGTGTGCGTCCGGTAGGCTGAACGTGAATTGATACAGCGCGTCGTCGGCGATCGCGCCGTGCGCGATCAGCATCATGCCGTGGGCGGAGAGGTTGCCGAGCCGGCCGATCGGTTCCGCGCTCATCGCGTCGGTGACCTGCAGCACGACCTCCGGCCGCTTGCGCGGATGACGGCGTTTCTCGATCACGCCGGCGGCGCTCCGGAAGCGAGGTCGGCATCGCGCGGACGCAGCGCGTCGACGAGCGCATCCCACGCACGGTCGACGAGCGAAGCCGGTTCGGCGGCGGCGACGTGCGCCCGGCCGCGCTCGACGTCGCGCGCGAGCTGCTCCAGCGTGCGCTCCTCGGCGCGCGCGCCGAGCGAATCGACGAACAGGCAGCGCCCGGTCGCGGTCGAGTACCAGGCGAGCTTGAGTCGCACGCGCTCGCCCTGCTGATTGCGCACGAACTCGAACCAGGTGCCGAACGGCAGCGTGCGGAGCTGCCGGAGCCGCGCGGTTTCGGCGAAGTTCAACGGGATCCGCGCGGGCGGAGACGCGGCCGCCGGCGCCGGAGCGGACTCGCCGCCGAAGCGCGGCCGGTCGCGCAGCAGCGCCTCGCCGGCCGCGGGCCGGTCCGGCGCCGACGACGCGGCGGCCGGCGCCGCGAGCAGCTCGCCGAGCACGCGGCGCACGTCGTCTTCGTGCAGGCCGACTGCGCGCAGTCCGTCGTCGAGCTCGCGGCGGAGCTCCGCGTCGTCGATCGACGCGCCGGCGCCGGCGAGCGTTTCGGCGACCGCGAGGCGGCGGCGGAAACCCGAGCTGCCGGCGCCGCCGCGCAACGCGCTGAGTGCGAGCGCGTCGGTCCACGCCGTTTCGAGCAGCGTGCGCGCGAGCGGCGTCGGCCGGCCGGCCTGCAATGCGCGCGCGATCGCCGCGTGCGCGCGCGCGCGCGCGTTGTCGAGCCGGTCGCGGCCTTTCGCCGCGTCGACGTGGCGACGTTCGGCGATCTCGGCGCGCCGCGCGAGCAGCTGTTGATACAGATCGAGATCGTCGGCGAGCTGCGCGACCGCAGCGACGTCGCCGTCGTCGCCGATCTGGGTCGAGACGAACTGCAGCTTGCGCGCGATGTCGCCGTCGGCTCCGCCCGCGTCGAGCGCGCGCGCGCCGGTCGCCGCGATCGTGTTCAGCAGCCGCCGCGCCGGATGGTCGCGTCGCGCGAAGAACGTCTTGTCGTCGAGCGCGACGCGCAGGATCGGCACGTGCAGCCGCATCAGCAGCGAGCGCGCCGCGGCGTCGACGCGCGCCTGCGACGCGATGAAGTCGAACAGCAGCCCGACGAGGTCGATCGTGTCGGCATCCTCGGGCGCGAGCTGCAACGGCTCGCCCGGAGGGCTCGCGCGCCGGAGCTCGAGCACGAGCGCGTTGCGCAAGCGCGTGCCGTCGTAGCGTGGCGCGGCCGCGTCGGCGCCGCCGCCGTCGAGACGGCGCAGCACGGCGTGCAGATCGTGCGTGCTCGCGCAGCGATCGTGCGCCGGCGCCGCGTCGGTGCCGCCGCGCCGGCGCGCGAGCAGACCGCGCAGCAGCGGGAACAGCTCCGCATCGCGCTCCGGCGGGGTCGGTGCCGCGGGCGCTTCGGCGGCGGTCTCGCCGCGGACCGGCGGCGCGCCGGCGAACGCGTCGCCGTCCGGCCCGGCGCGGCGGGATCCGCGGTGCGCCTGCAGGTTCGGCAGCACGCGTCGCCGCGCGAGATACGCGTTGACGGCGTCGTAGAACGGCGCGAGCGGCAGCAGCGCGGCGCGCTCGAATTCGCGATGGACGAGCAGGCGCTGCTCGCCGGCGAGGCCGAGCGGCGCGAGCGCGTAGCGGAGCGCGCTCGCGAGCTGCGCCGGTCCGAGCGGCAGACGTGCGTTCGGCAGCGCCGGCGCGCCGGCGACGACACCGAGCCGATACGACAACGCGTGCAGCGCGCGGCTGTTGCGGATCTCGGACTTGCTCACGATCTGCTGCACGGCGAGGTCGTCGTCGAACTGCGCCGGATCGACGAGCGCGAGCCGCGGCCGTGCGTCGGCGTCCGGCGCGGCCGCGCGTTCGCGGCGAGGTCCGCGCAGCTCGACCAGCGACGACTCGGTCCTTCGTAGGAAGCGCGGCGCGACATCGCGGCGCTCGCGCCGGATCGCGCGCAGGTCGTCGCGGCGGCGCTGCTGGCGCGCATCGTCGGCGCCGTGCTCGACATGTGCGAGCAGCGCGCGCTCGGCGGCGGCGAGCGCGTCGTCGAGCGCGGTCTCGAAGTGCGCTCGGGTGCGCTCGATCAGGCCGGCGATCAGCGCGCGCACGCGCGGCGGCAGATCGGGCCGCTGCGCGAGCAGAACGCACGCTTCGTCGTCTTCGGCGCGAATCGCGCTCTCCTGGCCGGCACGGCACCGTCGGCGCGCAGCGCGCATCCACGCGCCGGCGTCGGTAGTCGATTCCCGGGCCGCGCGGCTCCCGCCCCTGGTTTCCGCGCGGCGCGGCGATTCTGGCACGGCCCGCGCGGCGCGAACAGCGGCGCGGCGCCGCACGCGCCGGCCGCCGCACCAACACCCGCCTACGGCTGCCAGACGATCTCGACGTAGCCCGAGCGGCCCGGCGTGTCGTAGCCGTGCACGAGCTCGTAGTCGCGATCGGCGAGGTCCTCGAGCCGCGCCTGCAGCCGCCACGCGCGGTCGATGTCGTAGCGTGCGCGCAGGTTCACGATCGCGTAGGCCGGCAGCCCGACCGCGCCGACGTCTTCGCGGCGTCCGGCGTAGACGATCTCGGCGCCGGCCGAGAAGCGCTCGCCGAAGCGGCGCTCGACGAGCGCCGACGCCTTGTTGCGCGCGCGGCGCAGCAGCGCGGCGCCGGTGGTGCCGTCGCGGGCGTCCTCCCAGGTGTAGTTCGCCTCGGCGCTCCACGCGCCGCGATCGAGCCGGTAGCCGAGCTCCGCGCCGTCGATCTTCGCGCGCGCGACGTTCTCGGCCTGGTCGTTCGGGCCGGTGAAGCTGATCAGGTCGCGCACGCGCGTCGAGTACAGGTTCGCCTTCAGGCGCTGGCCGGCGCCGGGCGTGAATTCGAGGCCGACCTCGGTGCTGCGCGAGCGTTCCGGATCGAGATCCGGATTGCCGGCGAAGTAGCCGCCGTAGCCCGGCGAGAACTGCTCGTTCAACGTCGGGCTGCGGAAGCCCTGGCCGAAGCTCGCGTAGGCGCGCCAGGCGTCGCCGAAGCGCCAGCCGAGCGCGGCCGAGCCGGTCGTGGCGCCGCCGAATTCGCTGTCGTCGTCGTGGCGCAGCGACACTTCGCCGTCGAAGGCGCCGACCGTCGAGCGCCAGCCGGCGAACGCGGCGCGGTCGTCGCGGCTGTCGCGGTACTGCGGCTCGCCGATCGAGGTGTCGCGCGTCTCGCCCTTGTCGTGCACGAGGTCGATGCCGGCGACGAGGCGCTGGCCGGCGCCGAGCGCGAACTCGTTCTGCCAGAGCAGCGTGCTGCGCCGGGTCAGGTACAGCGTCGCGTACGCCGGCGTGTCGAGATCCTCGCGCGCGTTGCCGATCGAGAGACGATGGCTCCAGTGCTCGCCGAGCGGTCCTTCGAGGCTGACGCCGGCGGTCTGCTCGATGACGTCGGAGTAGCCCTGGTCGAAATGGACCTGGCCCTGGCTGCGGAACAGCGCGGCCGACAGGATCTGCTCGCCGAGCGTGTAGGCGCCGCGCGCGGCGAGATTCGTGTTGCGGTAGCCGTCGTCGTCGGGATCGTACGTGCAGTACGGGTCGTCGGGCCCGTTGCAGATGCCGCGGTTCGTCGCCGAGAAGCCGCCGACGTGGCGCGCGCCGACCTGCACGCTGTAGCCGTCGGCGCCGTTCCAGTGGCCGATGCCGGCGCTGCCGTCGGCGTCGCGGTACGTGCCGTAGCCGAGCGCGACGCGCGGTCCGTCGAGCTTGCGCGTGAAGATCTGGATCACGCCGCCGATCGCGTCGGAGCCCCAGTAGCTCGCACGCGGCCCGCGCACGATCTCGATGCGCTCGACCGCGTCGAGCGGCAGCTGCTCGAACGCGAACGCGCCGGTGTTCTGCGACGACGCACGCACGCCGTCGATCAGCACCAGCACCTGGTTCGAGTTCGTGCCGCGCAGGAACAGCGAGGTCTGCTGGCCGGCGCCGCCGGTGCGGTAGAGATCGACGCCGGCTTCGAGGCGCAGCAGGTCGAGCACGTCGCGCGCGCTGCTCGCGTCGATGTCTTCGCGCGTGATCACGCTGACGTCGGCGAGCGTCGCGTCGACGGTCTCGGCGACGCGCGACGCGGTGACCTGCACGGCCGGCTGCACCTGCGCCTCGTCGGCGCGCGCGCCCGGCGCGGTGAGTGCCGCGACGAGCGCGGCGGAAAGAACGGAAACCCGGAACATCGCAATCTCTCCCGACGCACACCCGCGATTGCAGGGGCTGCGAAGGGAACGAAGACGCGCGCAGGACGAATGGCCGCCGGCGCCCGCTCGTTGCCCGCCGCAACGCCTGAGCCATTCCGTGCGACGCCGATGCACGCATCGCGCGACGGAGCCGAGGCCGGTCTCCGGGCTCGCGAGCGGCGTCTCGGGGACGCCGGCCGGACCGCCTTCCCGCTCGCGCAGTGGCGTATGGTCCGACCCGACTCGCTTACCGTTGCGGGGGCAGCGCCGGTTTCGCACCGGCTTCCCGTTTCACCCGGTTCGCGGACGCGGACCGGGCACCTCGAGCGGGCGGCAGTGTAGGGACGCGCGCAGGCGGCCGCAAGCGCCGTGCCGGCGCGCTAATCGCGGTCCGTCGTCGCGTCGACGCCGAGCAGCTCGCCGTCGTCGGCGACGCGCAGCGCGATCTCGATCGGCCGGCAGCAGACCGCGCAGTCCTCGACGTAGCGCTGCGAGCCGGCGGAGAGGTCGACCGCGGTCTCGAATTCCTCGCCGCAGTACGGGCACTGGATCGTCACCGGCTCGATCATCGCGTCGGCTCCGCGTCGACGAGGAACAGCTCGATCAGGTCGTTCAAGAAGCGCCGGCCCTGCTCGGTCGGGCGCAGCCGCGACGCGTCGTGCTCGAGCCAGCCCTTCGCGCGCGCCTGCGCGAGCGTGCCGGCGATCCGTTCGCTCGCGACGCCGCTGCGCGCGGCGAGGTCCGCGAGCGGCACGCCGGCGTTCAGCCGCAGCGCGTTCAGCATGAACTCGAACGGAAGCTGCGCCGGCGGCACCTCGTCGGCGCTGCCGAACGGGCCGCCGCGCGCGGCGCGCTCGAGATAGCTGCGCGGCAGCTTGACCTTCGCGGTGCGCACGACGCGGCCGTGCGCGGCGTCGCTGAGCTTGCCGTGCGCGCCGGCGCCGATGCCGAGATAGTCGCCGAAGCGCCAGTAGTTGAGGTTGTGCGCGCAGCGATGGCCGTCGCGCGCGTACGCGGACACTTCGTACTGCGCGTAGCCGGCCGCGGCCAGGCGTTGCTGACACGCTTCCTGCATGTCCCAGGCCGCGTCGTCGTCCGGCAGCGGCGGCGGCTTCGCCGCGAACAGCGTGTTCGGTTCGAGCGTCAGTTGATAGTGCGAGACGTGCGTCGGCGCGAGCGCGATCGCGCGATCGACGTCGGCGAGCGCGCCGGCGAGCGTCTGCTCCGGCAGCGCGTACATCAGGTCGAGGTTGATCTCGCCGATGCCGGCGTCCTGCGCCTCGCGCACCGCGCGCTCGGCCTCGGCGGCCGAGTGGATGCGGCCGAGCGCGCGCAGCCGGCCGTCGTCGAAGCTCTGCACGCCGAAGCTGACGCGATTGACGCCGGCGTCGCGATAGCCGTCGAAGCGGCCGTGCTCGACCGTGCCCGGGTTCGTCTCGAGCGTGACTTCGGTGCCGACCGGCAGCTCGAGCCGTGCGGCGACGCCGTCGAGGAAGCGCGCGATCGCCTCCGGCGCGAAC
>DASWOS010000383.1:0-8617 GCA_036398645.1 Dokdonella sp.
GTTTGTAATGGATCGAAGGCGAGTATTTCCGGAGAGAAGGATTTCGCTTCGTGTTACGACCAGATTTTTGACGATAAATTCATTGGCGGTATGTACAAGAATGGCTGCTTGGACATCCACGCTTCATCTTGGAATGGTGTAAGAGTAGGAAGTACTGGGGAGATGTGGCTTCAAGACATCAGCCTTGGGGACGGGTGGTCCTTTAAAATTACGGCGATTAACAAATAATGGCCTCAAGCGGCCGGGCGGTCGTATAGGTGAGCCAAGCTTACGGGGCGTCATTCTTGATACGTGCTGTTACAAGCTGGGCGGTGCTGCTGCGTCGAAAGTCGACGGCGCGGGGTTCTCCTAATCTGTCTTGGCAATATTCTTTTTGAACACCAAGAGCGGGTCACCAGCGGTCTGAGCGGTTGTGTCGGCGAACATGGATTGTCGGTCAGCGGCGCCAAGCGCGCGGAGGGCGGGAAGCGAAACCAGCGCGATTTTCGATCAAAGCGGGTCTGCTCTGCCGGCGCGAATCGATCGGCAATACTGGCGGCGACGGCGGTCTCTGGAAGTTCTGGATCGTTCGAGCGGACCGGCGCTGATCCTGCAAGGCAGACGGTCTGCTCACGAATCCGCGAGCACCGCGAGTCCGCCGGGCGCCGTCGCCGAAATGAGGCGGTTTAGCGGCGAGCGACGGCCGGCGAGCCGTTCCGCAATCGGCTGTGCCGAAACCCGTAGCCGAAGTAGATCGCCAGCCCGAGCACGGTCCAGACGCCGAGCAGCAGCCACTGGTACCAGTTCTCCCAGACCAGCAGGAACACGCACGACAGCACGCCGAGCATGCAGGTGACCGGCGCCCACGGCACGCGGAACGTGCGCGGCAGCTCCGGCCGCGTGATGCGCAGGATCAGCACGCCGGTACAGACCGCGACGAACGCGATCAGCGTGCCCATCGAGACGAGGTCGCCGAGCACGTCGAGCGGGAACACCGCGGCGAGCAGCGCGATGCCGATGCCGGTGATGACCGTGTTCACGTGCGGCGTGCAGTAGCGCGGGTGGATCTTCGCGAACACCGGCGGCAGCAGCCCGTCGCGGCCCATGATCATGAAGATGCGGGGCTGCGCGATCAGCATGACGAGGATCACCGACGACAGGCCGATCAGCGCGCCGATCTCGACGAGCCAGCGCAGCCAGCCGAGCGCCGGGTGCGCCTTGACCGCGGTCACGACCGGCTCCGGCGTGCCGAGCTGGTCGAACGGCAGCAGGCCGGTCAACACCGCGGCCATCGCGATGTACAGCACCGTGCAGATCGCGAGCGAGGCGAGCGTGCCGATCGGCAGGTCGCGCTGCGGGTTCTTCGCCTCCTGCGCCGCGGTCGAGGTCGCCTCGAAGCCGATGTAGGAGAAGAACACGAGCGTCGCCGCGCGCATGATGCCGGACCAGCCGTACTTCTCCGGCGCCTGGTTCTGCGGAATGAACGGATGCCAGTAGTCCGGATTCACGTAATGCCAGCCGGCGGCGATGACGACGATGATCAGGCCGACCTTCAGGATCACCATCGCGGTGTTGACGCCGCTCGACTCGCGGATGCCGACGTAGCAGAGCCAGGTCAGCGCGAGCACGATCGCGACCGCCGGCAGGTTCAGCAGCGCGCCGGTCGCGACGAGATGACCGTCCGCGTAGCCGAGTGGCGCGGCCGCGAGCGCCGCCGGCAGATGCAGGCCGACGTGGTCGAGCAGGCTGACGAAGTAGCCGGTCCAGCTGACCGCGACGGCCGAAGCGGAAACGCCGTACTCGAGCACCATGTTCCAGCCGATGAACCAGGCGACGAGCTCGCCGAGCGTCGCGTACGCGTACGAGTACGAGCTGCCGGACATCGGAATCAGCGTCGCGAACTCGGCGTAGCAGAGCGCGGTGAACGTGCAGCAGACCGCGGCGATCACGAACGCGAGGATGATCGCCGGTCCGGCGTGCTCGGCCGCGGCCTGTCCGGTGATGACGAAGATGCCGCCGCCGATGACCGCGCCGATGCCGAGCGCGGTCAGTCCCCACGGCCCGAGCGTACGCTTCAGGCGCGGACCGTCGTGGACGTCGTCCGCGGCGAAATCGGTCTTTCTCGCGAGCAATCGATCGAGCATGTCGGCTCCGGCGCGCGACGCGTGGGAACGGCCGGCGCTCGCCGCGCCGGCCACGGGGATCGGTCCGGCGGTGTCTCGCGCCTCAGCCCGCTTCCGCAGCGGCGAGCTGGCTGCGCCGGTATCCGTACAGCGAATACACGATCAGGCCGAACGCGGCCCAGCCGACGAAGACTTCCTTCGCGAACGGCGACAGGTTGTAGAACAGCAGCACGCAGCCGACGACCGCGAGCGGGCAGACGATCCAGGCGAACGGCGTGCGGAACGGTCGCGCGCGCGCGGCCTGCGTCTTGCGCAGCACGAGCACGCCGATCGAAACCATTGCGAACGCGAGCAGCGTGCCGGAATTCGACGTGTCGGCGAGCTTGCCGACCGGCAGCAGCGCCGAGCTGACCGCGACGACGGCGCCGGTGATGATCGTGACGACGTACGGCGTGTGGAAGCGCGGATGTACCCGCGACAACACGTCCGGCAGCAGGCCGTCGCGCGACATCGTGAAGAAGATGCGCGTCTGGCCGAACATCATCATCAGGATCACCGACGGCAGCGCGAGCCCGGCCGCGACGCCGACGAGATTGCCGAGCCACGGATGGCCGAGCACGCGCAGCACGTGCGCGAGCGGCTCGCGGCTGCAGACCAGCGCCTCCGACGTGCTGCACGCGGCCATCATCTCCGCGCCGCCGGGTTCGAGCGGCATGCCGTCCGTGCCGAGCATCGGCTGCGAACCGACCGCACCGACCGCGCCGTAGCCGACCAGCAGATAGAACAGCGTGCAGACCAGCAGCGAACCGATCAGGCCGATCGGGATGTTGCGATTCGGGTTCTTCGTCTCCTCGGCGGCGGTCGACACCGCGTCGAAGCCGACGTACGCGAAGAAGATCGACGCCGCCGCGCCGAGCACGCCGACGCCGCCGGTCGGGCTGCCCCAGCCGCCGGGCAGGAACGGCTCGAAGTGCTCGCTCTTGACCGCCGGCAGCGAGATCGCGATGAACAGCAGCAGCGCGACGATCTTGATCGCGACCAGCACCGCGTTGACCTTCGCGCTCTTCGACGTGCCGATCACGAGCAGCCCGGTGACGGCTAACGCGATCAGGAACGCGAGCACGTTGAAGCGGCCGCCGGCGAACGCGCCGGCGCGCAGTCCGTCGGGCAGCGCGAGCGCGCCGGGCTGCACGAGTCCGAACAGATCCGTGTTCGCGAGCAGGCCGTTCACGTAGCCGGACCAGCCGACGCAGACCGTCGCCGCGCCGACTGCGTATTCGAGCACGAGCGCCCAGCCGACGACCCAGGCCAGCGCCTCGCCGAGCACGCCGTAGGTGTACGTGTAGGCCGAGCCGGACACCGGCAGCATCGCGGCGAGCTCGGCGTAGGCGAGCGCGGCGAGCGCGCAGACCGTCGCCGCGATGACGAACGCGACCATCATGCCGGGGCCGGCTTTCTGTCCGGCCTCGGCGGTCAGCACGAAGATGCCGGTGCCGATGACCGCGCCGATGCCGAGCAGCGTCGGCTGCAGCGGTCCGAGCTGGCGTACCAGCGATTTCCGTTCGGCGGTAGCGAGAATTTGGTCGAGCGGCTTGACGCGCCAGAAGATCATCGGGTCCCCTCGGGTTCCGCTGCAGCACAGGAGGAATCGAGCAGCAGCGGAGCAACCAGCCGCGACCGTCGAAGCGTCCGTCCGGCCGGAGCCACTCCGGCTGAAACGCGCCCGTAAAATACGCGAGCCCCGGAGGAGCGGCAAGCGAACGACCGCAGGTGCGACGGCGTCGAAGCGGCGTCCGCCTGCGGTCGCTCCGGCACACCGCCGCCGCCGCGTAGGCGCCGGCTCCGCGCGACCGTCGCCGTGCAGCAGCCGGCTTCAGCCGCGACCACGATCGGACGTAGCCGCCGGCTCCGCCCGCGACCACGCCTCACGCGCTGCAGAACCCGGCTTCAACCGCGACCGCCGCCGGCCGCAGGCGCCGGCTCGCCCCGCGATCATGCCCCATGCTGTAGTATCCGGCTTCAGCCGCGACCGCGCGCGCCGCGTCCGAGCACCTCCGATCAGCGACGCTGCCGCTCCGCCGCGACAGCCGTTCCGCGCACACACGGACGCTCGGCGCCTCTCGTCACGCCGTCCGTGGAAGATTGCCGCCGCCAGCTCGCCGCCGTGTTCGCGCGAGGCGATCCCGCCGGCTCACGAGCGCGGCGCGGCGCGCTCCGGCACCGGCGGCCGTCCCGCCTGCGTCGCACGGCTGCGCTCGACGCGGTACGGGTTCTGTTTGACGTAGCCGTCGGTCAGCGTCTTCAGAAACGCGACGACGTCGTCGATCTCGCGCGCGTCGAGCCGCGGCGTCGCGCCGGGCTTCTGGCCCTCGAACGGCGGATCACGGTTCAGGTTCGCGCGGTATTCCGGCGGCAGGTCGTCGTAGACGCGCACGCGTCCGTCGGCGTCGGTCGGGTACCAGCGCTCCGGCGTGATGTCGCGCGTGACGTAGAAGTCGACGACTTCGCGCAGGTCGTGAAACTTGCCGTTGTGGAAGAACGTCCGCCGCAGCGCGACGTTGCGCAGCGTCGGCGTGCGGAACAGCCCGCAGAAGTCCGTCTGGCCGGCCTTGTCCGTGCGCTCGGGCCCGCAGGCGCCGAGATCGTGGAAGTCCGGATCCGCGTTGCGCGGGATCTTCGCGTTGCGCGGCACGGCGAGCGCGATCAGCCCGTAATCCGACAGCGCCGGCGCGCCGCCGTCGAGGGCGCGGCGGCTGATGTGGCATTCGGCGCAATTGCCTTTTTCCGGATCCTCGAACAGCTCGAGTCCGCGCTTCTCCTGCGCGCTCAGCGTCGCCTGACCGGTCAGGTACGCGTCGTACTTGCTCGTGTACGGATTGAACTCATCGTAGTCCTGCTCGTACGCGCCGAGCGCGTGCACGACGGACTCGAACGCGCGCGCGTCGTCGTCGAGCGCGTCCGCGCTGAGCGCGCGGCGCAGCAGCGGCGCATAGCCCGCGCGCCGCGCGGCGCGCGCGACCCCGGCGACCGTGTTCGCCATCTCGAACTCCGACAGCAGCGGAATCCGCGCCTGCTGCTCGCCGCGGCTGACGCGGCCGTCCCAGGTCAGGCCGCCGGTCGGTCCGTTGTCGACGGATTCGTCGCCTTCCTCGTCGGAATCGCGGTAGTGGTTGCTGTAGGGCGGCACGCGGTTCAGATACGTCAGCGTCGGCGGAGCGCGGAAGCCGCGCCGATTCAGCATCGCGCCGCCAAGCTGCACGTCGAGCGCGTTCGGCGGGTTGTAGCGCCGCGCCGGATCGTGGCAGCTCGCACACGATTGCCGGCCGGAGCCGGACAGCGCGCGATCGGTGAAGATGCGGCGGCCGGCCTCGCGCAGCAGGCGCGCGCGTTCGAACGCGGCCGCATAGCCCGCTTCGTTCCGCGTCGGTGGCGCGCCGCTCGTCGATGCGGGCGCCGCGAGCACGAGGCACGTCGCGGCGAGCGCGGCGACCGCGCATGCGGCGAGGCAGGCGGCATGGACGACGGCTGCGCGCATCGAGCGATTCCGGATGGACGAACGCCGCTGCCACGTGACAGCGGACGAGGGCCGGCTACGCTAATCGGCGATCGTTACAGTTCCGTCGCAGCCTAACGTTCACGGATTTGAAAACTTTGAAACGTAGGGTTCCTCGATCGGCGCGGGCGGGCGCGCCGCTTCCCTCCCGACAACTACAAGCCCCTCGAGGACCCTGCGTATGCACAAGCGAGCTTTGGCGCTGGCGATCGGCACGACCCTGATCGCCGGCCTCGGTACCCCTCTGCAGCCTCACGCGCAGCAGACGGGCGGCGGCCTCGATCAGATCCAGACGATCGTCGTCATCTATGCCGAGAACCGCGGTTTCGATCACCTGTACGGCCACTTTCCCGGCGCGAACGGCCTCGACAATGCGACGCCCGAGCAGATGACGCAGCTCGACCGCGACGGCACGCCGCTGCCGACGCTGCCGCCGATCAACGGCAACGGCCTGACCGATCCGTCCGATCCGACGCAGATCCCGACCGAGGAGACGGCCGGTCATCCGAACCAGCCGTACGCGCTCGACGATCCGAACGGCTACGACGTCGATTTCCGCTACAAGCTGCACGATCTCGTGCATCGCTTCTACAACAACCAGATGCAGATCAACGGCGGCCTGAACAACAAGTTCGCCGCGTGGAGCGACGCCGGCGGCGAGGTCATGGGCCACTGGAACGACTCCGAGACGATGGCCATGTGGTCGGTCGCGCAGCAGTACACGCTCGCCGACAACTTCTTCCAGGGCGCGTTCGGCGGCTCGTTCCTGAATCACCAGTACCTGATCTGCGCCTGCGCGCCGTACGACTTCAAGACCGCGAACGATCCGGTCACCTACGCCGGCAACATCTCCGCGGTGAATGCGGACGGCGTCTCGCTGCAGGTCGATCCGAGCAGCCCGGCGTCCGCGCTCGACGGCGTGCCGGTCTACGTCAACGATTCGGTGCTGACGCCGGACTATTACGGCGTCAACACGATGCAACCGCCGTATCAGCCGTCGGGCAACGCGCCGGCGACCGGTGGCGATCCGGCCTATGCGGACCCGGCCAAGGCGAACACGCTGAGCCCGCAGACGGCGCAGAACATCGGCGACCTGCTGACGCAGAAGGGCGTCAGCTGGGCCTGGTACGGCGGCGCCTGGCAGGCGGCGCTCGACCATACCGCACCGGCCAACGTGTCGTTCCAGTACCACCACCAGCCGTTCAACTACTACGCCGATCTCGCGCCCGGCACGGCCGCGCGTACCGAGCACCTGCGCGACGGCGGCATCGACGGAGCCGCGTTCATCCAGGCGATCGACGCCGGCGCGCTGCCGCAGGTCACGTTCTACAAGCCCGAAGGCAAGCAGAACCAGCACGCGGGCTACGCGAACGTCGACGACGGCGACGCGCACATTGCCGATCTGATCTCGCATCTCGAGAACAGTCCGCAGTGGAGCCACATGGTCGTCGTCGTGACCTACGACGAGAACGGCGGCTGGTGGGACCACGTCGCGCCGCCGAAGGGCGACCGCTGGGGTCCGGGCACGCGCATCCCGGCGATCGTCGCGTCGCCGTTCGCGAAGCACGGCTTCGTCGATCACACGCAGTACGACACCGCGTCGGTCCTGCGCCTGATCACGCACGTGTTCGATCTGCCGCAGCTGCCGGGCCTCGCGCAGCGCGACCAGGCGCTGCAGCAGAACGGCTATCCGCCGATGGGCGATCTGACCGCGGCGCTGAACCTCGGCCCGGCCGGCGGCACGCCGGCGACCGCGGTGCCGACGCCGGTCAACAGCCGCTGGATGCTCGCGCTGGCCGCACTCGCGCTGGTCGCGGCCGTCGGTTTCGCACGCCGCGGCGAACGGCGCTGATCCGCGCTTCGCATCGTCCGCGCTGGCCGGTTGCCGGCGCGGACGTGATCGGGGAATCTACGAATGCGGCCGCCTCGAAGGCGGCCGCTTTTTTTGCATTCAGCGGATCGCCGGTGCGCCGCACGCTCGCGATCCGTCGCAGTGGACCCGAGCCGCAGCGCACGGAGCGCGATGTGGATCGAGCCGAGCAGCCGTCCATGGAGCGCAGCCGCTCGGCGTCCTGCCTCGCCCTCGCCTAAAAAGCGATGCCTGGGGGCACCGCATGAGCGTGATGTGGATCGGATCAAGCAGCCGTCCATGGAGCGCAGCCGCTCGGCGTCCTGCCTCGCCCCTCGCCTAAAAAGCGATGCCTGGGGCATCGCATGAGCGTGATGTGGACCGAGCCGAGCAGCCGTCCATGGAGCGCAGCCGCTCGGCGTCCTGCCTCGCCCTCGCCTAAAAAGCGATGCCTGAGGGCATCGCTTTTTAGGCTCGACCCGCGAATTCGCCGGTGGTCGTGTTGACGAGCACCTTCTCGCCGACCGTGATGTACTCCGGCACGAGAATCTCGATGCCGGTCGACAGCTTCGCCGGCTTCGGCCGCTTCGTCGCGGTCGCGCCCTTGAGCTCCGGTGCGGTGTCGACGACGTCGAGCGCGACCGACTGCGGCAGCTGCAGCGCGACGGGCACGTCGTCGATCAGCTGCACGTAGCAGCCTTCGATGCCGTCGACGAGATAGCCGGCCGCGTCGCCGACCGCCGTCGCGTCGAGCGCGTACTGCGTGTAGTCCTCGGCGTCCATGAACACGTAGCTGTCGCCGTCCTTGTACGAGTACGCGACCGCGCGCCGCGTCAGCTCGGTCTCCTTGAGATCGTCTTCGGCGCGCAGCGACAGGTCGAGCTTCTGCGCGCCGGGCACGCTGTACATGACGAAGCGATAGGTCACGTTGCCGCCGCGGCCCTGCGGCGCGCTGCGCTCGATGTCGCGGATCTGCCAGACCCGGCCGTCGTGCTCGACGACGTTGCCCTTCTTGATGTCGGCTGCTTTCATTGCGTGTCTGCTGCAGGTTGAAAAATGACGCGCGGGGACCGGATGCGATCGGCGGGCGCGCGCCGCACGGGCGTCGCTCCG
>DASWOS010000384.1:0-6375 GCA_036398645.1 Dokdonella sp.
CGCCGCCGCGCGCTCGACGCTCGCGGCGGCGGCCGCCGACGCGCAGGCCGCGCCGCTGGTGCTGCGCGCGGCGCGCGCGCCGCAGGCCGACGAGCTCGCGCGGTGCTGCGCCGCGCTCGCCGGCGCGCTCGGGCTCGAACGGCTCGCGCAGGCGCCGCGCGTCGAGGTCGACGCGGACCTGATCGCCGGCTGGGAGCTCGAAGGCGCCGGCGCGCGCGTGCGCAACCATCTCGGCGCCGACCTCGCGCGGATCGGCGCGGAGCTGGCGCGCGACGCGAGCGCCGAGCGCGCCCCCTCGCCGGAGCCGGCACGATGACGAATCCGAACCAGAGTCCGAATCCGGGCCCGGCGCCGAGCCCGGCGAGCGCGCCGCGCGAAGCGCCGAACGCGGCGGCGGACGCCGCTGCGCCGGCCGATCCGGCCGTAGTCGCGGCGGCGGGCGCCGCCGACGACGCCTGGCTCGCGAGCCGCCGCGCGCGCGTCGCCGCGGTGCCGCTCGCGGCCGATGCCGAGACGATCGGCCGCGTCGAGCGCGTCGCCGACGGCATCGCGCTGGTCGCCGGCCTGCCCGACGCGCGCCTGAACGAGCTGCTGCGCTTCGACGGCGGGCGGCTCGGCTTCGCGCTGACGCTCGACGAGGACCGCATCGGCGCCGTGCTGCTCGACGACGGCAGCGGAATCGAGGCCGGCTCGAGCGTGCGCGGCACCGGCGCCGTGCTCGAGGTGCCGGTTGGGCCGGGTCTGCTCGGACGCGTCGTCGATCCGCTCGGCCGGCCGCTCGACGAGCGCGGCGCGGTCGCCGCCGAGGCGCGCATGCCGATCGAGCGGCCGGCGCCGGCGATCGTCGAGCGCGATCTGGTCAGCGAGCCGCTCGACACCGGCGTGCTCGTCGTCGACGCACTGTTCGCGATCGGTCGCGGCCAGCGCGAGCTGATCATCGGTGACCGCGCGACCGGCAAGACCGCGCTCGCGATCGACGCGATCGTCGCGCAGAAGCACAGCGACGTGGTCTGCGTCTACGTCGCGGTCGGCCAGCGCGCCGGCGCGGTGCGCCAGGTCGTCGACGCGGTCGAGCGCCACGGCGCGCCGGAGCGCTGCGTGTTCGTGGTCGCCTCCGCGTCGTCCGCGCCGGGCCTGCAGTGGGCCGCGCCGTTCGCCGGCTTCACGATCGCCGAATACTTCCGCGACCGCGGCCGGCACGCGCTGATCGTCGTCGACGACCTCAGCAAGCACGCGGCGACGCATCGCGAGCTCGCGTTGCTGACGCACGAGCCGCCGGGCCGCGAGGCGTATCCCGGCGACGTGTTCTACCTGCACGCGCGCCTGCTCGAGCGCGCCGCGAAGCTCGCGCCGGAGCTCGGCGGCGGCTCGCTGACCGCGCTGCCGATCGCGCAGACCGAGGCCGGCGCGCTGTCGGCGTACATCCCGACCAACCTGATCTCGATCACCGACGGCCAGATCGTGCTCGGCTCGCGCCTGTTCGCGGCGAACCAGCGGCCGGCGGTCGACGTCGGCCTGTCGGTCAGCCGCGTCGGCGGCAAGGCGCAGGCGCCGGCGCTGCGCGCGGTCGCCGGCACGCTGCGGCTCGGCTATGCGCAGTTCCTCGAGCTCGAGGCGTTCACGCGCTTCGGCAACCTGAGCGACACGCGCGTCAAGGCGCAGATCGCGCGCGGCGAGCGCATCCGCGCGCTGCTGCGTCAGCCGCGCTTCGCCGCGCTGCGCACGGTCGACCAGGTCGCGCTGCTCGCCGCGCTCGATGCCGGCGCATTCGACGCTCTTCCCGCCGACGCGCTCGACGCGCTGCGCGCGCCGCTGCCGGGCTGGCTCGACGCGCATGCGGGCGCCGCCTGCGCGGCGCTCGCCGCCGGCGGCGCGCTCGACGCCGCCACGCGCGCCGCGCTGGTCGCCGCGGTGAGCGCACTCGCCGCTGCGCAGACGGCACCGGCACCGGCCGCGGACGCCGGCGCAGTAGGCGCGAGCGCGCGATGAGCGGCGAGCTCGCCGACGTCGCCGAGCGCATCGACAGCACGCGCTCGCTCGGCAGCGTGATCGGCGCGATGCGCGGCATCGCCGCCGCACGCACGCACGAGGCGCGCGCGCAGCTCGACGGCGTGCGCGCGTACGCACGCACGATCGGCGCCGCGATCGCGCAGGCGCTCGCGCTGCTGCCGCGCGAGCGCGGCGACGCGGACGCTCCGCGCGGCGCCGGCCGCATCGTCGTCGCGCTCTGCGCCGAGCAGGGCTTCGCCGGCAACTTCAACGAGCGCGTGCTCGACGCGGCGCTCGCCGTCACGGCCGCGGCACCGGCCGCGTCGTCGCTGTTCGTGATCGGCGACCGCGGCCTGATGCTGCTCGGCGCGCGCGGCATCGAGCCGGCCTGGAGCGCGCCGATGGCCGCGCACGTCGACGAGGTGCCGGCGCTGGCCGACCGCGTCGCGGACGCGCTGTACGCGCGCATCGCCGCCGGCACCGCCGCCGGCGTCGTGCTCGTGCACGCGCAGCCGACGACCGCGATGGGATTCGAGCTCGTGCACGCGCCGCTGCTGCCGTTCGACTACGACCGCTTCGCCGGCACGCACGCCGGCGCGGCGCCGTACGTGACGCTCGCACCGGAACACCTCGTCGAGCAGCTCGCGCAGGAGTACGTCTACGCGGAGCTCTGCGAGGCGCTGGTGCTGTCGTTCGCGGCCGAGAACGAGGCGCGCATGCAGGCGATGGTCGCCGCGCACGCGAACGTCGAGAAGCAGCGCGAGGCGCTCGAGGCCGAGTTCCGCCGCGTGCGCCAGAGCGAGATCACCGCGGAGATCGTGCAGCTGTCGTCGTCGCGGCTGTGAGCGGCGACGCCGGCACCGCGACGCGCGCCGGCGTGCGGTCGCGTGCGGCGCTCGCGCGCCGATCCGCTTCGCGCGCCGCGCCGCGCCGCGTCCGCCGCCCGGCGCCGCAATCGGGACGCGCGGGCCGCGAGCCGGGCGCAACCGAGACGGCGCCCGCAGCCGGCGGGCGAACGATCGACGAGCTCGGACGCGTGGCGCTGGCGCTTCGACGCGCCGCGCCGGTGTCGCATCGAACGCGCATCGGCTGCCCGCACGCGCGGCGGCCGTCCGCCGCGTCGTCGCGACGGCGACGCGGCGAAGCGCGGTCAGTCGTGCGTGCCGACCAGCGCGGTGAGGTCGGCCGCGATCGTCGCCGCGTCGAACGGCGGCCGCAGCAGGCCGACCTGGCGGCCGGCGGGGTCGACGATGACGGCCGCCGCGCTGTGGTCGACGCTGACGGTGCCGTCGGCGGACTTCTCGCGCGAGTAGACCAGGCCGAGCGCGCCGGTCAGCCGCTTCAGCTCGTCGTCGCTGCCGGTCGCCGCGACGAAATCCGGATCGAAGTAGCCGACGTAGCGCGCGAGCTGCTCGGGCGTGTCGCGCTCGGGATCG
Source organism: Dokdonella sp. (assembly GCA_036398645.1). GTDB lineage: Bacteria > Pseudomonadota > Gammaproteobacteria > Xanthomonadales > Rhodanobacteraceae > Dokdonella_A. Next base: position 3,426 of record DASWOS010000384.1, read on the forward strand.
ACCGAGACGAAGTCGAAGCGCAGCCGCGCGGCGACCGCGGGATCGAGCCGCGACCACGCGTTCTTGAACGCCGCGAGCGTCGTCGGGCAGACGTCCGGGCAGTTCGTGTAGCCGAAGAACGCGACGGTCCAGCGGCCTTTCCAGTCGGCGAGCGTCAGCGGCCGGCCGTCGCTCGCGGTCAAGCGGAAGTCCGGCAGCGCGCGCGGCGCCGGATACAGCAGCGCGGCCTTCAGCGCCGGCGCCGCCGGCGCCGACAGCCGTGCGCCGAGCCAGAGCCCGAGCGCGGCGGCGAGCGCGGCGACGAGGATCACTGCGGTCGCGGAGACGCGGCCGCGCGAGCGATGCGGAGTCATCGGCGCATTATAGGCGCCGCGCCGCGCGCGGCCCGCGCCGCGGCGTTCCGCCGCCTTTATACTGTGCGGCCTCCTGCAGCGGCGGCGCTCCTTTGACCTGCGAACTCGCGACGATCGTCGACTTCATCCGCTACGGCGCGAGCCGCTTCGGCGCGGCCGGCCTGACCTTCGGCCACAGCTACGACAACGCGCTCGACGAGGCGACGCACCTCGTGCTGCACGCGCTGCACCTGCCGCACGACCTCGCGCCGGCCTACGGCGTCGCGCGCCTGACCGCCGACGAGAAGCGCGCCGTGCTCGACCTGATCGAGCGCCGCGTCGGCGAGCACAAGCCGGTCGCGTACCTGACCGGCGAGGCGTGGTTCGCCGGGCTCAAGTTCAAGTCCGACGCGCGCGCGCTGGTGCCGCGCTCGCCGATCGCCGAGCTGATCCAGAGCGGCTTCTCGCCGTGGCTCGACGAGCACCGCGTCGAGCGCGTGCTCGACCTCTGCACCGGCTCCGGCTGCATCGGCATCGCGATCGCGGCGCACCACCCGGAGTGGCGCGTCGACCTCGCTGACATCAGCGAGGACGCGCTGTCGCTCGCGCGCGAGAACGTCGAGTTCCAGAACGTCGGCGAGCGCGTGCGCGTGATCCGCTCGGACCTGTTCGCGAACCTCGCCGGCGAGCGCTACGACCTGATCGTCAGCAACCCCCCGTACGTGACCGAGCGCGAGTACGCCGCGCTGCCGCCGGAATACGCGCACGAGCCCGCGCTCGGCCTGCGCGCCGGCGACGACGGCCTCGACTTCGCGCTGCGCATCCTCGCCGCGGCGGCCGACCATCTGACCGAAGACGGCGTGCTGATCGTCGAGGTCGGCGAGAGCGAGCGCGCGCTGGTCGAGCTGCTGCCGGAGGTGCCGTTCGACTGGATCGAGTTCAGCGTCGGCGCGATGGGCGTGTTCCTGATCGGCCGCCGCGAGCTCGTCGCGCACGCGCACGCGCTGCGCCAGGCCGCCGGGCGGCGCTGACGCGCGAACGGAGCCACAAGCCGTGTCCAGCAACGCGTTCGGCCGCCTGTTCACCGTGACGACGTTCGGCGAGAGCCACGGCCCGGCGATCGGCTGCGTCGTCGACGGCTGCCCGCCGGGGCTCGCGCTCGACGCCGCGGAGTTCCGCGCCGACCTCGAGCGCCGCGCGACCGGGCGCAGCCGCCACACCTCGCAGCGGCACGAGGCCGACGAGGTCGAGATCCTGTCCGGCGTCCACGAGGGACGCACGACCGGCACGCCGATCGCGCTCGTGATCCGCAACACCGACGCGCGCTCGAAGGACTACGCCGAGCTCGCCGACACGTTCCGGCCCGGCCACGCCGACTACACGTACTGGCAGAAATACGGCATCCGCGATCCGCGCGGCGGCGGTCGCGCGTCGGCGCGCGAGACGACGATGCGCGTCGCCGCGGCGGTCGTCGCGAAGAAGTGGCTCGCCGAGAAGCACGGCGTGCGCGTGCGCGGCCATCTCGCGCAGATCGGCACGCTCGTGCCGCGCGCGTTCGACTGGGACGCGGTCGAGCGCAACCCGTTCTTCTGGCCCGACGCGTCGATGGTCGCCGAGCTCGAGGCGTACGTGCACGCGCTGCGCAAGGCCGGCGACTCGGTCGGCGCGCGCGTCGACGTCGTCGCCGAAGGCGTGCCGCCGGGCTGGGGCGAGCCGGTCTACGGTAAGCTCGACGCGGAGCTCGCGTCCGCGCTGATGTCGATCAACGCGGTCAAGGGCGTCGAGATCGGCGCCGGCTTCGCCGCGGTGACGCAGAAGGGCAGCGAGCACCGCGACGAGATGACGCCGCGCGGATTCCTGTCCAACCACGCCGGCGGCATCCTCGGCGGCATCTCGACCGGCCAGGACGTCGTCGCGTCGATCGCGCTGAAGCCGACCTCGAGCATCCTGGTTCCGGGCCGCAGCGTGAACCTCGCCGGCGACGCGGTCGAGGTCGTGACCAAGGGCCGCCACGATCCGTGCGTCGGCATCCGCGCGACGCCGATCGCCGAGGCGATGGTCGCGCTCGTGCTGATGGACCAGGCGCTGCGCCATCGCGCGCAGTGCGGCGACGTCGGCGCGGTCGCGCCGCGCATCGCGGGCCGCGCAGATGGCTGAGCCGCGCCAGCGCGTCTGGGTCGCGCGTCCGTTCTTCGACGATCTCGTCGAGCGCCTGCGCGAGCATTTCGACGTCGAGGCCGAGACCGCGGACCGCGCCTGGAGCAAGGCCGAGGTCGCCGCGAAGCTCGCCGACAAGCACGGCGCGATCCTCAGCGTCGCCGACCGCGTCGACGCCGACGTGCTCGCACGCGCGCCGCATCTGCGCGCGATCGCCAACGCGGCGGTCGGCTACGACAACCTCGATCTCGACGCGCTCGCCGCGCGCGGCGTCGTCGCGACGAACACGCCCGGCGTGCTCGACGACGCGGTCGCGGACTATCAGGATGGTCAGCACCCTGAGCGGATATTGCCGCACGATGTCCTTCAGCATGTCCAGGATCGCGCCGGTCTTCAGCCCGGCCTCGCCCTGCTGGGCGAAACGCTTGGTCTCCGGCAGACGCCGCCGCAGGAACGCCACC